>NZ_LOWY01000050.1:0-78025 GCF_001524185.1 Burkholderia sp. FL-7-2-10-S1-D7
GCGAAACCGCCGGTGCCGCCCGCCGTCGCGCCCACGGTTGCCGTCGGTCCGCAGTACGATACGACGCACGTGTGCGTGGCACCGGAAGACTTCGACCGCTTCACCGACAGCTTGGTCGCGACGTTCGGCGGCAAGAAGTCGAAGCAGGGCGTGTTCCAGGTCACGCCGACACCGAGCCAGACGATGTCGCAGCTCGTGTTGACGCCCGTCGGCACGATCTCGGTGTTCGGCTTCAAGACACCGATCCCGTATCCGTTCTGCTCGGAGCGCACCGGCTATCTCGTCACGGACATGGACGTCGCCGTGAAGTCGGCGCGCGAGCACGGTGCCGACGTGATCGTCGACACATTCCCGGATCCCATCGGCCGCGATGCGGTCATTGCGTGGGCGGGCGGCGTGAAGATGCAGCTCTACTGGCATACGCAGGCGCCGAACTACGACGCGTTGCAGACGATCCCTGAGAACCGCGTCTACGTGTCGCCGCAAAGCGTACGCAAGTTCGTGCACGACTTCGTCAAGTTCTCGAAGGGCAAGGTGGTGTCGGACACCCTGAAGGCGCCGGGCATCGAGATCGGCCGGCCGAACGACACGTACCGCCGCATCCGCATCGAGTCGGGCTTCGGCAAGATGACCGTGCTCGTGACCGACGGCCATCTGCCTTACCCGTTCGGGCGCGAGATGACCGGCTACGACGTGCCCGATCTCGCCGCGACGCTGAAGAAGGCCGAAGCCGCGGGTGCGACCGTGCTCGTGCCGCCGTTCACGGCGGATGGGCGCGACGCAGCACTCGTGCAGTTCCCGGGCGGCTATGTCGCCGAGATCCATGCGAGCGCCGCGCGATGAAGCACGAAGACACGCTCCTTGCCGCGGTGGCCGGCTTCGTCGACACGCTGAGCTTCGTCGCGCTGTTCGGGCTGTTCACCGCACACGTGACCGGCAACTTCGTGCTGATCGGCGCGGGCATCGCGGGCTTCGGCCAGGGTGTCGTGCTGAAGCTCAGCGTGTTTCCCGCGTTCGTGTGCGGCGTGATCGCGAGCAGCCTGATCGCGCGGTCGATGTCCGGGCGGCCCGCCTGGCAGGGTGCGCGCGCGCTGCACGCGGTGCAGGCCGTGCTGCTGCTCGGCTTCTGCGCGGCCGGTGTGTGGGCGACGCCCGTCACGCAGCCCGACGCGTTGCCGGCGCTCGTGGCCGGCATTGTCGGTACGTTCGCGATGGGTGTGCAGAACGCGCATCCGCGCGTGATTCCGCGCGCGGGCGGCGTGCCGAATACGGTGATGACGGGCAACGTGACGCAGGCGATCCTCGATGTCGTCGACCTGCTGTCGGCCGGCACCGCAGACACCGCGCGCGCGGCGGCGCGGGCGCGCTTCGGCAAGATGCTGCCGGCGATCGTCGCATTCGCGCTCGGCGCGGCGGGCGGTGCGCTCGGGTTCCGCCAGGTCGGATTCCTGGCGCTGCTCGTACCCGTCGGCGCACTTGCGATGCTCGCACTGTGTGCGGCGCAGGCGGCCGGACCGGCCACGCAGGAGCGCGCATGATCGCGCGGGAGCGGGGGAGCCAAGGGAGGCGCCACGGCCGCCGCGTCGGGCAGGCCGCGCGCTTGTCCATCGTCGCGAGCCTGCTGTTCGCGGGCGCCGACGCAGTGTTCGCGGAAACGGCGGCGACATCCACGTCGACATCGACACCCGGTGACGCAACTGCTTCGACATGCACGGCGAAGCGGCCGACGGTGCTGTTCAATCGCTGGCAGGAAGACTGGTCGGTGCTGGCGAATCCGTGCGTGCCGCGCGCGCCGCTCGACGGGCTCAAATACATTCCGCTCGGCAATGATCCGGCCTCCTATCTGTCGCTCGGCGTGAACCTGCGCGAGCGGCTGGAGACCAACAACGCGCCGCTGTTCGGGATCGGCTCCGCGCAATCGGATACGTACCTGATCCAGCGCGTCGAAGTGCATGCCGATGCGCATCTGGGCCAGCACTGGCAGTTCTTCGTGCAGTTGCAGGACGACCGCGCATTCGGCAAGAACACGATCTCGCCGGTCGACAAGAACCCGCTCGATCTCGAACAGGCGTTCGCGACCTACACGGGCGCGCTCGGCGGCGGCACGTTCAAGTTCCGCGTCGGCCGGCAGGAAATGGCGTTCGACTTGCAGCGCTTCATTGCCACGCGCGATGGCCCGAACGTGCGGCAGGCGTTCGATGCAGTGTGGGCCGACTACGAATATCAAAAGTGGCGCTTCATCGCGTACGCGACGCAGCCCGTGCAGAACCGCACGGTGTCCGCGTTCGATGACGTGTCGAACCGCGATCTCACGTTCAGCGGCGTGCGCTTCGAGCGGCAGTCGGTCGGGCCGGGGGATCTGTCCGGCTACTGGTCGCGCTACAACCGCAGCAACGCGCGTTTCCTCGATGCGAGCGGCCCCGAGCATCGCGACGTGTGGGACCTGCGCTACACCGGCACGCAGGGCCGCTTCGACTGGGATCTCGAGACGATGCTGCAGACGGGGACTGTCGGTAACGACACGATCGGTGCGTGGGCCGTCGGCTCGATCGCGGGCTACAAGCTCGATGCGCCGTGGTCGCCGCGCATCGCGCTGCAGGTCGATGCGGCATCGGGTGACCGGCATCCGCACGACGGCCGCGTCGGCACCTTCAACCCGCTCTTTCCGAACGGCTATTACTTCACGCTGGCCGGCTACACGGGCTACTCGAACCTGATCCACGTGAAGCCGTCGGTGACGCTGAAGCCGTCGCCGAACCTGTCGCTGCTCGGCGCGCTCGGCTTCCAGTGGCGCGAGACCACCGGCGACGCCGTCTATCAGCAGCCGAACGTCGCGGTGCCCGGCACGGCAGGCAAGGGCGGCCTGTGGACGGGGATGTACGTGCAGTTGCGCGCGGACTGGACGATCGCCGCGAACCTGATCGGCGCGGTCGAGGCCGTGCACTTTCAGGTCGGCGACGCGATCCGGCAGGCGGGCGGGCACAACGCGGACTACGCCGGCATCGAGCTGAAGTACGGCTGGTGACGCGGCCGCGCGGCACCGCGCGCGCATGAAAAAAGGGCGACCCCGCGGGGTCGCCCTTCGTTCGTCCGGGCCGGCTCTGCGGCCGGCCCGTTCGCCGCGATGCCGTTACAGGTTCGGCGTCAGCGTGAGCGCGTTCGTCAGGTCGCCCATCGGCTGCGCGCCGTTCGCCTTCAGCGCGTCGTCGCGCTGCTGCAGGCCCGCGAGGCGCGGCAGCGAGAAGCGACGCGTGATGAAGCGCAGGATCGAACCCGTGTCGTACTGCGTATGGTCCACGAAACCCTTCTTCGCGAACGGCGACACGATCAGCGCCGGAATGCGGGTGCCGGGGCCCCAGCGATCGCCGCTCGGCGGCGCGGCGTGATCCCAGAAGCCGCCGTTTTCGTCGTACGTGACGACCACGACCATGTTCTTCCACTGCGGGCTGGCCTGCAGGTGCGCGATCACGTCCGCGATGTGCTGATCGCCGGAGGTGACGTCCGTGTACCCCGGGTGCTCGTTCAGGTTGCCCTGCGGCTTGTAGAACGTGACTTGCGGCAGCGTGCCGGCGTCGATCGCCTTGATGAATTCCGCGCCGTTCGCGCCGCCGTCGAGCAGGTGCTGCGCGCGGCTCGCGGTACCCGGTGCCTGATTCGCGTAGTAGTTGAACGGCTGATGGTGCGGCTGGAAGTTCGGCGTCGAGAGGTCGGCGCCGTAGATCACGTTCGACGTGCCGTTCTGGCTCGCCTGCAGCGCCTGGCCCCATGCACCGCTATACCATGCCCACGACACGTTTGCATTGGTCATCAGGTCGCCGATGTTGGTCGCCGTCTGCGGCGGCATCGTCGAAGGATTGGCCGGGTCGGCGAGCAGCGGGTCGCCGCCCGTGGCGGCCTTGTTACCGCTCGGCTGGTACGCCGGCTGCATCGTGTTGACACCGTAGAAGTCCGGCGTCAGTGCGCCGTCGTTGACGAACTTCGGCGGGCCGCTCAGTGCCGATGCCGGCGAGTTCGAGGCGACTGCCAGCGACTTGCCGTCGGCGTTCAGGACTGCGATCTTGCCGGCCGCCGGACTTTTGTCGGCGTTCGCGTAGAACGGCGCGCATGCGCAGATCAGGTACTGGTGGTTCAGGAACGAGCCGCCGAACGCGCCCATGAAGAAGTTGTCGGCCAGCACGTATTGCTGCGCGATCTTCCACAGCGGCAGCTTCGACGGATCCGGCGTGTAGTGGCCCATCGTCAGGCCGCCCGCATCGGTCCATGCGGCGTACATGTCGTTCTTGCCGCCGTTGATCTGCATCTGGTCCTGGTAGAAGCGGTGCACGATGTCGCGCGTCGCGATGCTCATCGACTGGTTGAAGCCGTTGGGATCGTCGATCGCGAACGGTGCGTTCGGCAGGTTCGCCGTCATCGCTTCGGTGACCGCGGGCGTGATGCCGGTTGCGGTCAGGCCACCCCAGACCTTCGGCAGCGTCGCCATCGTCGAGCCGTCGCGATCCTTCTGCACCGAGTTCGCAGCCGTTGCGTTCTGCAGACCGTTCGCGCCCGGGAAGTTGCCGTAGAGGTTGTCGAAGCTGCGGTTTTCCGCGTAGATCACGACGACGTTCTTGACGGCCGACAGGCCTTGCTGCGTGACATCGTCGCCGCCGCAGGCGGTCAGGCTGAGCGCGGTCGCGAGGGCGATCGGCGTGTAGCGAATCCAGGCGTGCTTCTTCATGCGATGTTCTCTCTTTCGTTGTTTGTCGCGTGTGGGAACCAGGTTGGCGTCGGGCCGGCGCAGGAGCCACGGGGCATCAACCGGCTGCGCGCATTATCTGGAACCCGTTTGACAGCCGGGTGTAGGGGCGCTTTCAATTGACTGTCGGTCGAACGTCATGCATCCGTCACGGAACTGACATAAGCTCCGGCCGATTGCCCACCGCTACAAGAAGAACGACGATGCACAGCCTTCTGAAATCACTCGCATTCGCGCGATCGTTGATCCCCGCCGCGGCGACGCTCGCGCTGATGGGCGGGCTCGCGCCGCTCGCCGGTTGCGATGCGCGGCCCGGTGCGAACGCGCAGACAGTCTCCGTCGTGTCGGCGGCCCAAGCCGCTTCGGCTACCCCGGCGGTCGCGCCCGCCAGCCAGCCGCAGACACGCGCGCAGGTCTTCGAGGGCGTGAAGCAGATGACGGCGCTCGGCAAGCAGTTGTTCTTCGATCCGTCGCTGTCCGGCTCCGGCAAGCTCGCATGCGCGTCGTGTCATAGCGCCGAGCATGCGTTCGGCCCGCCGAACGCGCTGTCGGTGCAGCTCGGCGGCGACGACATGCATCGCATGGGTTTTCGCGCGGTGCCGTCGCTGAAGTACGTGCGCGGCATTCCGCCATTCAGCGAGCACTTCCACGATTCGCCCGACGAAGGCGACGAAAGCATCGATGCAGGCCCGACCGGCGGATTGACCTGGGACGGTCGAGTCGACACGCGCGATGCGCAGGCGCGTATTCCCCTCACGTCGCCATTCGAGATGAGCAGCTCGCCGGCGCGGGTCGCGAAGGCGGTGCGTGCCGCGCCCTATGCCGACGCGTTCCGTAAGGCATTCGGCGATCGGGTCCTCGGCGACGACCAGGCGACTTTCGCAGCGGTGCTGCGTGCGCTCGACGCATTCCAGCAGCAGCCGGCATTGTTCGATCCGTACACGAGCAAGTACGACGCGTATCTGGCCGGCCACGCGCAACTCACGCCCGCCGAGTTGCACGGGCTGCAGCTGTTCAACGACGAAAAGAAGGGCAACTGCGCGAGCTGTCACGTGAGCCAGCGCACGCTCGAAGGGGGGCCGCCGCAGTTCAGCGATTTCGGCCTGATCGCGATCGCGGTGCCGCGCAACCGCGCGCTGCCCGTCAATCGCGATCCGCGCTTCTACGATCTGGGCGCGTGCGGCCCCGAGCGCACCGACCTGAAGGGCCGCGACGAATTCTGCGGGCTGTTCCGCACACCGTCACTGCGCAACGTCGCGTTGCGCAAGACGTTCTTCCACAACGGCGTGTACCACTCGCTCGAGGATGTGATGCGCTTCTATGTCGAGCGCGACATCCATCCGGAGAAGTTCTATCCGGTCGTGCACGGCAAGGTGCAGATGTATGACGACCTGCCGAAGCGCTACTGGCCGAACATCAACCGCGAGCCGCCGTTCGACCGCAAGCGCGGCGACGCACCCGCGCTGAACGCGGCCGAGATCAAGGACGTGATCGCATTCCTGAACACGCTGACCGACGGATATCAACCGGCGGCCACGTCGGCCGCGCGCTAGAAGACGCGCGTTGCGGCACGCATGCTATGCTCGCTGGCTGACGGGCGTGGCGCGTGCCGGGTCGCCGGCCGCGCGCCATGCCGTTCGATCGAACATCCAAGGAGAACAACACATGTCGATGCGTGCATCCCTTTCCGTCGTCACGCGCGTGCTGGCCGGCGCCGCGTGCGCAGCCGCGATGCTGCCCGCCCACGCACAAAGCAACCTGGGCTTCCTGAACGACACGCCGCTGGCCTACTTCAGCAAGACCGACCGCGCGTCGCTGGCCAAGGCCGTCGTGCAGGTGCGCGACGAAGGCAAGGACGGCGAGACCACGACGTGGCAGAGCAGCGGCCGCGGCACGCAGATCGACGCGAAGCTCACGCCGTCGACGTCCGAGAACGACGGCAAGACCTGCCGCGAAATCGCCACCGACATTACCGCGAAGGGCCAGACGATGACGCTCAAGCCCGTCTACTGCAAGACCGCCGCGGGCAAGTGGCAGCTGCAGAAACGCTGAGCGCGCGAGCAATGAAGCGTAGCGGTGCGCGGCGCACGGTATCGTGCGGCGTCGTGATTCTCGACGGGGCCGGCCGCGTGTTCCTCGCGCACGCGACGGATACCACGCACTGGGACATCCCGAAGGGGCAGGGCGAGCCCGGCGAGTCGCCGGCCGACGCGGCGCTGCGGGAGCTGCGCGAGGAAACCGGCATCGAACTCGCGGCTGCGCGTCTGCTCGATCTCGGCCGCTTCGCATATCGTCACGACAAGGACCTGCACCTGTTCGCGGTGCAGGTCGCGGACGACGAGATCGATCCCGCGCACTGCACGTGCACGTCGATGTTCCCGAGCCGTCGCGACGGCTCGCCGATTCCCGAGATGGACGCGTATCGCTGGACCGCGCCCGGCGACGTCGACGCATATGCGAGCCGCAGCCTCGCGCGGTTGTTTCGCACGACGCTGTCGCTCGCGGATCTGCACCGGCGACTGGCGGGCGCGTGAGCGCTGCCGCTTCGATCCCGACGATCCCGACGATCCCGCGCGCGCAATAAAAAAACCGGCCCGAAGGCCGGTTTTTTTATCGTCACGCGACGCCGGCTTGGAGCCGTGCGCTGCGCATGGAGCAGGCCGTCAGGCCGGCTTGCCCCAGCTGTCGCGCAGCCCGACGATCCGGTTGAACACGGGCTTGCCCGGTTTCGAATCGAAGCGGTCGGCGACGAAATAGCCGTGACGCTCGAACTGGAGGCGCGTTTCCGGTGCAACGTCGCCGGCGCCCGGTTCGACGTAGGCCTGCGTGACCTTCTTCGAATCCGGATTCAGCGCCTCGAGGAAGTTCGCACCGCCCGCGTCCGGATGCGGCACCTTGAACAGCCGGTCGTAGATCCGCACTTCGGCCGCCTGCGCATGCTTCACGCTGACCCAGTGGATGTTGCCCTTGACCTTGTAGTTGTTCGCGCCTTCGGTGCCCGACTTGCTGTCCGGGAAGTAATTGCAGTGCACGGCCGTCACGTTGCCGTCGGCATCCTTGTCGAAGCCCGTGCACTCGATCACGTAGCCGTATCGCAGGCGCACCTTGTTGCCCGGGAACAGACGGAAATAACCCTTCGGCGGGTTCTCGACGAAGTCCTCGCGTTCGATCCACAGCTCGCGCGAGATCGGGAACGTGCGCACGCCGCGCTCCGGGTGATGCGGATGCACGGGCGCCGTGCACGCTTCTTCCAGGCCTTCCGGATAGTTGTCGATCACGAGCTTCAGCGGATCGAGCACCGCGACCGTACGCGCCGCCTTGTCGTCGAGGTCGTCGCGCAGCGCGCCTTCGAAGACGCTCATGTCGATCCACGAATCGATCTTCGTCACGCCGATCCGGTCGCAGAACAAGTGGATGCTCTCCGGCGTGAAGCCGCGGCGTCGCACGCCGACGATCGTCGGCATCCGCGGGTCGTCCCAGCCGTCGACGTGGCCTTCGGTGACGAGTTGCAGCAGCTTGCGCTTGCTGGTGATCGCGTACGTGAGGTTCAGGCGCGAGAATTCGATTTGCTGCGGCAGCGGGCGCGTGAACACGCCGGCTTCCGCGAGTTCGTTCAGCACCCAGTCGTACAGCGGGCGGTGATCCTCGAACTCGAGCGTGCACAGCGAATGCGTGATGCCTTCGAGCGCATCCGAGATGCAGTGCGTGTAGTCGTACATCGGATACACGCACCACGCGTCGCCGGTGCGGTAGTGATGCGCGTAGCGGATCCGGTAGATCACCGGATCGCGCATGTTCATGTTCGGCGAAGCCATGTCGATCTTCGCGCGCAGCACGTGCTCGCCTTCCTTGAACTCGCCGCCCTTCATGCGGCGGAACAGGTCGAGGTTTTCCTCGGGCGAACGGTCGCGGAACGGCGACGGCTTGCCGCCTTCGGTCAGCGAGCCGCGGTTCGCGCGCATTTCCTCGGCGCTCTGGCTGTCGACGTATGCCTTGCCGCGCTGGATCAGCAACTCGGCGAATTCGTACAGCTTGTCGTAGTAGTCGCTCGCGAAATACTGGTGATCGACCGCATCCTTGCGCCAGTCGAAGCCGAGCCAGCGGACCGCGTCGACGATCGAGTCGACGTACTCGACGCTTTCCTTTTCCGGGTTCGTGTCGTCGAAGCGCAGGTGGCACACGCCGCCGTAGTCGCGCGCGACGCTGAAGTTCAGGCAGATGCTCTTGGCATGGCCGATGTGCAGATAGCCGTTCGGCTCGGGCGGAAAGCGCGTCTCGACGCGGCCGCCCCATTTGCCGGTGCGGTTGTCGTCGTCGATGATGTTGCGGATGAAGTTGGAAGCCGCGGGGGCGTCGTTGCGTTCGGTGCTCATGCGGTTGGCGTCAGGTTGTGTCGGCGCGTCGCGCCGGGGTAATCCCGTAATTCTACCTGACCGGGGTCCGTCCCGCGCGGGTTGCGCCACCGGGCGCGCCGGTTCGCGGCGCGGAACCGCAATATCTCGATTGTGTGTCGGCTGTAACACGACGTAAATCGGATTGCCCGGCGCATTCGGCTTTTCCTATGATGGCTTTACCGATTCAATTCCGCCATTCGTATTTTTTGCTGGCGGGAGGACGCCAACAATCATGATGAAGAAGACCACTTTTCTCGTTCGTACCGCGGTAATCGTCGCGGCCCTGTCGCAACTCGGCGCATGCGCGATGACGCATACGCAACGTAATGCCGGTATCGGCGCGGCCGCGGGCGGCGCGCTCGGCTACCTGATCACGGGCGGCCCGGTCGGCACGGTTGCCGGCGCCGCGGCGGGCGGCCTGGTTGGCGCCGGCGTGCGCTGATCGAAGCCGGCGCGCGTGAGCGCCGGCTGGTCGTGACGGTGCTGCCGCAGCATCACGGCCCGTTCCCGCTTCGCACATCCATTCCGCGATTCGACAGGCAGCATCAGGGAGGAGCGGGTGTGCGACACTTCGTCGACGCTACATAACGACTTCATTCGTCGACGAACCATCCATGAGCGATTCTCTCGTTTTCGTGCTGCCGGGCTACGGCAACTCCGGTCCGCTCCACTGGCAAAGCCGTTGGGAGCGCGCCGACGCGCGTTTCGTGCGCGTCGCGATGCCGGACTGGAACAGCGCGTTCCGCAACGGCTGGTGTCTCGCGCTCGACCGCGCGGTCGAGACCGCACCGGGCCCCGTGACGATCGCCGCGCACAGCCTCGGCACGTTGACCACCGCGTGGTGGGCGACCCGCTACGCGCGGCCGGCCGCGCTCGCGAAGGTGCGCGGCGCGTTGCTCGTCGCGTTGCCCGATCCGGCCGGCCCGGCGTTTCCGGCCGACGCGCACGGCTTCGGGCCGGTGCCGCATGAGCGGCTGCCGTTTCCGACCTGCGTGGTGGCAAGCAGCGACGATCCGTACGGCTCGATCGCGTTCGCGCGCGGCTGCGCGGATGCGTGGGGCAGCGCCTTCCATGACCTCGGCCCCCGCGGCCACATCAACGCGGACAGCGGACTCGGCGACTGGCCCGACGCGCGAGGCTGGCTCGATGCGCTCGCGCGCTAGTGGCTAGCTGCCAACCGCCGGTCCATAGATTCGTCAGCGTCCGCCAGCGCCCGGACACGCCGCCGCGTGCCCCCGGAAGACGCCGCGGCGCACTCGTCGCGGGTCGGTTCAGATCGCCTGCTTCGCCTTCAGCGCCGCAATGCGCGCCGCGTCGTAACCGAGCATGTCGCGCAGTACGTCTTCCGTCTGCGCGCCGAGCAGCGGCGGGGCGGTGCGCGCATCGGGCGGCGTCGCGCTCATCCGGATCGGATTGCGCACGAGCTTCACGTCCGCGCCGCACGGGTGCGGCAGCGACACCTGCATCCCGCGCGCGACCACCTGCTCGTTGTCGAACACCTCGTCGAGCTCGTTGATCGGCCCGCACGGCACGCCGGCCGCTTCGAGCGCGCCGATCCAGTCGGCCTTGCCGCGCGTCTTCACCATCTCGGCGAGGATCGGCACCAGCGTATCGCGATGGCGCACGCGCGACGGGTTGGTCGCGAACCGTTCGTCGTCGGCCAGCTCGGGCCGGCCGCCGGCCTCGACGAACTTGCGGAACTGCCCATCGTTGCCGACCGCGACGATGATCCAGCCGTCGCTCGTCTGGAACGTCTGGTACGGCACGATGTTCGGGTGCGCGTTGCCCCAGCGCACCGGCGGCTTGCCGCTCGCGAGGAAGTTGGTGTTCATGTTCGCGAGCAGCGCGACCTGCACGTCGAGCAGCGCCATGTCGATGTACTGGCCTTCGCCCGTTCGGTCGCGGTGCGCAAGCGCGGCGAGCACCGCGATCGTCGAGTAGAGGCCCGTCGCGAGATCGGCGATCGCGACACCGGCCTTCTGCGGGCCGCCGCCCGGCTCGCTGTCGCGCTCGCCGGTGATGCTCATGAATCCGCCGATTCCCTGGACGATGAAGTCGTAGCCCGCGCGGTGCGCGTACGGGCCCGTCTGGCCAAAGCCCGTGACCGAGCAGTAGACGAGATCGGGTTTCACCGCGCGCAGCGATTCGTAATCGAGCCCGTACTTCTTCAACTGCCCGACCTTGTAGTTCTCGAGCACGACGTCGCTCTGCGCGGCGAGCTCGCGCACGATCTGCTGGCCTTCCGGCGTCGCGATGTCGACCGTCACCGAGCGCTTGTTGCGGTTCGCCGCGAGATAGTACGCGGCCTCTGCCGTATCGGCGCCGTTCGCATCCTTCAGGTACGGCGGCCCCCAGTGGCGCGTGTCATCGCCGGCGCCGGGGCGCTCGACCTTGATTACGTCCGCGCCGAAGTCGGCGAGCGTCTGGGCGCACCAAGGGCCCGCGAGCACGCGGGTCAGGTCAAGCACGCGGATATGGCTCAAGGCACCCATCGTCGAATCGTCTCCTTTCATGGCTCGCCTGGCCGGGGCAAGGCGGATTGGCATGCCGAGCATCTTAAGGCGAATCGGCCGCACGGGTGGCCCAGGCCGGTCGTCCGCCGCGCCGGGCCGCTGCCGTCTGGGGCGCCGATCTGTATCGTATAATCGATCGTTTACGATATTTGCCCGCCGTGCGTCCGCGAGGACGGCCGGCGTTTGAAGCCGTCTCAGCCAGACATTCCCCGCACGCCATGAAAGCTGCCGAAATCCGCGAGAAATTCCTCAAATTCTTCGAATCGAAGGGCCACACGATCGTCCGCTCGTCGAGCCTCGTGCCCGGTAACGACCCCACGCTGATGTTCACGAACTCGGGCATGGTCCAGTTCAAGGACGTGTTCCTCGGCACGGACCCGCGTCCGTACTCGCGCGCCACCACGGCGCAGCGCAGCGTGCGCGCGGGCGGCAAGCACAACGACCTCGAGAACGTCGGCTACACGGCGCGCCACCACACGTTCTTCGAGATGCTCGGCAATTTCTCGTTCGGCGACTACTTCAAGCATGACGCGATCAAGTTCGCGTGGGAGCTGCTGACCACGGTCTACAAGCTGCCGAAGGAAAAGCTGTGGGTCACCGTCTACCAGGAAGACGACGAAGCCTACGACATCTGGGCGAAGGAAGTCGGCGTGCCGACCGAGCGGATCATCCGCATCGGCGACAACAAGGGCGCGCGCTACGCGTCCGACAACTTCTGGACGATGGGCGACACGGGCCCGTGCGGCCCGTGCACGGAAATCTTCTACGACCACGGCCCGGAAGTCTGGGGTGGTCCGCCGGGATCGCCCGAAGAAGACGGCGACCGCTACATCGAGATCTGGAACCTCGTGTTCATGCAGTTCAACCGCGATGCGCAGGGCAACATGACGCGCCTGCCGAAGCAGTCGGTCGACACCGGCATGGGCCTCGAGCGTCTCGCCGCGGTGCTGCAGCACGTGCATAGCAACTACGAGATCGACCTGTTCCAGAACCTGATCAAGGCCGCCGCGCGCGTGACCGAGATCAGCGACCTGAACAACAACTCGCTGAAGGTGATCGCCGATCACATCCGCGCATGCTCGTTCCTGATCGTCGACGGCGTGATCCCCGGCAACGAAGGCCGCGGCTACGTGCTGCGCCGCATCGTGCGCCGCGCGATCCGCCACGGCTACAAGCTCGGCCGCAAGGGCTCGTTCTTCCACAAGCTGGTGGCCGACCTCGTCGCCGAGATGGGCGCCGCGTATCCGGAACTGAAGGAAGCCGAACAGCGCGTGACGGACGTGCTGCGTCAGGAAGAAGAGCGCTTCTTCGAGACGATCGAACATGGGATGTCGATCCTCGAGGCCGCGCTGGCGGATGTCGAGGCGAAGGGCGGCAAGGTGCTCGACGGCGAACTCGCGTTCAAGCTGCACGACACCTACGGCTTCCCGCTCGACCTCACGGCCGACGTGTGCCGCGAGCGCGGGATGACGGTCGACGAGCCGGCGTTCGACGACGCGATGGCGCGCCAGCGCGAGCAGGCGCGCGCGGCCGGCAAGTTCAAGGCCACGCAGGGCCTCGAATACTCGGGCGCGAAGACCACTTTCCACGGCTACGAGGAAATCGCGTTCGACGACGCGAAGGTCGTCGCGCTGTACGTCGACGGTTCGGCCGTCAACGAAGTGAAGCACGGCCAGGACGCGGTCGTCGTGCTCGACCACACGCCGTTCTACGCGGAATCGGGCGGCCAGGTCGGCGACCAGGGCGTGCTCGCGAATGCGTCGACGCGCTTCGCGGTGGCCGACACGCTGAAGGTGCAGGCCGACGTGATCGGTCACCACGGCACGCTCGAACAGGGCACGCTGAAGATCGGCGACGTGCTGCGCGCTGAAATCGACGCGCAGCGCCGCGCACGCACGCAGCGCAACCACTCGGCCACCCACCTGATGCACAAGGCGCTGCGTGAAGTGCTCGGCGCGCACGTGCAGCAGAAGGGTTCGCTCGTCGACGCGGAGAAGACCCGCTTCGACTTCGCGCACAACGCGCCGATGACCGACGACGAAATCCGTCGCGTCGAGCAGATCGTCAACAACGAAATCCTGGCCAACGCGCCGGGCATCGTGCGCGTGATGCCGTATGACGAAGCGGTGAAGGGCGGCGCGATGGCGCTGTTCGGCGAGAAGTACGGCGACGAAGTGCGCGTGCTCGACCTCGGTTTCTCGCGCGAACTGTGCGGCGGCACGCACGTGCACCGCACCGGCGACATCGGCTTCTTCAAGATCGTCGTCGAAGGCGGCGTCGCGGCCGGCATCCGCCGCGTCGAGGCGATCACCGGCGACAACGCGGTGCGCTATGTGCAGGAGCTCGACGCCCGCGTGAACCAGGCGGCCGCCGCGTTGAAGGCGCAGCCGTCGGAGCTCACGCAGCGCATCGCGCAGGTGCAGGACCAGGTGAAGTCGCTCGAGAAGGAACTGGGCGCGCTGAAGTCGAAGCTCGCATCGAGCCAGGGTGATGAACTCGCGCAGCAGGCCGTCGAAATTGGCGGTGTGTACGTGCTCGCGGCGACGCTCGACGGTGCCGACGCGAAGACGCTGCGCGAAACGGTCGACAAGCTGAAGGACAAGCTGAAGAGCGCGGCGATCGTGCTCGCGGCCGTCGAAGGCGGCAAGGTCAGCCTGATCGCGGGCGTCACGCCGGACGCGAGCAAGAAGGTCAAGGCCGGCGAGCTCGTGAACTTCGTCGCGCAGCAGGTGGGCGGCAAGGGCGGTGGTCGTCCGGACATGGCGCAGGCAGGCGGCACGGAACCGGCGAACCTGCCGGGCGCGCTGGCAGGCGTCAAGGGCTGGGTCGAAGAGCGTCTTTGATCGACATGGCTGATGCGATGCGGTCTTGCTGACCCCGTCGCAGCGCACGGAACAACGACCCGATCGGCGGTGGCCGGTCGGGTCGTTTTGTTTTTGCCGGTGCGCAGGATGAGCGCATGCCGGCGCGTCGGCGCGGCGGAATCAGGCCGGTAATGCCGTCGCCGGCAACGTGGGCGAATCTCCCGACTGCCGCGCGGCATCGCCGAGCGCATCGCGCAACGCGGCGAGCGCCGCCGACGCGTAACCGTGCCGCCACGCGAGCAGCGTGTCGATCGCTTCGAGTTCCGCGATCGTGTGGGCGGCGACGTTGCCGGTCTCGGGCTGAAGCTCGAGCACCGAGCGCGGCGCGACCGCGACGCCCGCACCGGCCGCGACGCACGCGACGATCGCGTGATACGAACCCAGTTCGAGCACGCGCGCGGGTTTCATCCCGTGCGCCGCATACCATCGCTCGACATACTTCCGGTACGTGCAGCCGCGCTCGAACGCGATCAGCGTCGGCAGGATCACGTCGCGCGGCGTGCGCACCGGCGGATGGCCGCGCGGCGTCAGCAGCACCAGGTCCTCGCGGAAGATGGGCGCCGTCTCGAACGTGTCGGGCAGCGTGTCCGGCTCGGGCGGCCGCGCGAACAGCGCCGCGTCGATCTCGAAGTCGCGCACCTTGTCGATCAGCCAGCCGGTCGTGCCGGTCACGAGCTCCAGCGACACGTCGGGCCACGCATGGTGATAGCGCGCGAGCACGGCCGGCAGCCGGCTTGCGGCCGTGCTTTCCATCGTGCCGAGCCGCAGCCGCCCGCGCGGCGTGTCCTCGCGCACGGCGTCGCGCGCCTCGTCGGCAAGCTCGAGCAGCCGCTCCGCATACGGCAGCAGCGTATGCCCGGCCGGCGTCAGCACGAGCCGGCGGCCGTCGCGCACGAACAGCGCCGCGCCGAGTTCCTCCTCGAGCTGCTTGATGCGCGTCGTCACGTTCGACTGCACGCGATTGAGCTTCGCCGCCGCGCGCGTGATGCCGTTCTCGCGCACGACGGCCCGGAAAATCGCCAGCGCCGCCAGGTCCATGATTCTCTCCGTGAGATTGATTGATTCTCAATTATTCGTTTTTCGAGAACGTTCGGTCAAGCTACGATACAAGCAATCCGATTCTCGTTCCGGCCGTTGCGCAACCCGCGCGGCCCATGCCGCCATGTCCCGTTCCGATGCTCCGAGTGCCGCCGGCGTACACCTTTCCGATGACGCCGACCGTCGCGCCCGCGCGGCCGCGCTTGCCTGCATGATCGGGCTCGCCGTCGCGCTCGGCGTCGGCCGTTTCGCGTTCACGCCGCTGCTGCCGCTGATGCTCGCCGACGGCTCGATCGGCCTGAAAGCCGGCAGCTGGCTCGCGTCCGCGAACTACGCGGGCTATTTCGTCGGCGCGGTCAGTTGCGCGGCGATGCGCGTCGCGCCCGCGCGGATGGTGCGCTTCGGGCTTGCCGCCACCGTGCTGCTGACCGCCGCGATGGGCGTCGGCCATGTGCTGCCGGTGTGGCTCGTGGTGCGCTTCGTCGCGGGCGTCGTCAGCGCATGGACGTTCGTGTTCGTGTCGCAATGGGGGCTGCGGCGGCTCGCCGAACTGCACGCGCCCGAGTGGAGCGGGGTGATCTACGCGGGGCCTGGCGTCGGCATCGTGCTGACGGGCCTGATCGGCAGCGCACTGGCCGGCCATCGCGCGGCGCCTGGCTGGCTCGGCTTCGCGGCGTTGTCGGCGGTGTTGTCGATCGCGATCTGGCGCACGTTCGGCAGCGCGCCGGTGCCGGCGGCGGCAGGCGCCACGTCGGCCGCGCCCGTCCTGCATGCGGCGACGGACGCGGCACCGCACGACGCGCGGCGCCATCGGGCCGACGCCGCATGGCTCGTCGTCCTGTACGGGATGCCCGGTTTCGGCTACATCATCACCGCGACGTTCCTGCCAGTGATCGCGCGCGCCGCGCTGCCTGCCGGCTCGCCGTGGCCGGACCTGTTCTGGCCGATGTTCGGCGCTGCGCTGATCGTCGGCGCGATCGCGGCCGCGCGGCTGCCCGGCCGCTGGGACAACCGGCTGCTGCTCGCCGCCGGTTGCGCGACGCAGGCGCTCGGGATCGCGGCGGGAATCGTCTGGCCGAATGCGGCGGGCTTCTCGATCGGGAGCGCGCTGCTCGGCCTGCCGTTCACCGCGATCACGCTGTTCGCGATGCGCGAGGCGCGGCGGCTGCACGGCGAACGCGCGGCCGGGCTGATGGGCTATGCGACCGCGTCGTACGGGGTCGGGCAGATTCTCGGCCCGCTCGTCGCGGCGCCGCTGACCGCGCGCTTCGGATCGTTCTCGCCGGCGCTGTGGGTCGCGGCGGGTGCCTTGCTCGTCGGTGCCGCCGGCTTCGCGGCGACGGCCGCACGCGGGCGTGCGCAACCGCGCATGCAACCCTGACATCATCGGGGCCGGATCGTCAGCGACGCGGGCAAACTCGCTAGAATGAAGCCTTTCCTGCGCCGAGCGGGCGTGCGAGGCGGCTTGCCGGCCGCCGTCGGCGCCTGCCAGATCCCCATCGATGACCACCGCCGACTACCGTTTTTGCCCGCGCTGCGCGCGTCCGCTGACCGAGCGCGCCGATCCCGAACACGAGGGCGGGCGCGTCCGCCAGGCCTGCCCGGATGACGCGTGCGGCTACGTGCACTGGAACAACCCGCTGCCGGTGGTGGCCGCGATCGTCGAGCTCGACGGCAAGATCCTGCTCGCGCGCAATGCGGCCTGGCCGGAAGGGATGTTCGCGCTGATCACCGGTTTCCTCGAGAACGGCGAGACGCCCGAGGACGGCATCGCGCGCGAGGTGTTCGAGGAAACCGCGCTGAAGGCCGAGCAGGTCACGCTGGTCGGCGTCTATGAATTCATCCGCAAGAACGAGCTGATCATCGCGTACCACGTGCGCGCGTCGGGCACCGTCGCGCTGTCGCCGGAGCTGCTCGAATACCGGCTCGTCGAGCCGCCGTTGCTGCGCCCGTGGCGCGCCGGCACCGGCTACGCGCTGGCCGACTGGATGCGCGCGCGCGGCCTCGATTTCGAATTCGTCGATCGAGCGGGGCAGTGACGGGCCGCGCCGCTCCCGGAATGTCATCCGCCGCGCCGCGCGCGATCGCGACGCGGCATCCCGCCGTTGGACGGCGCGCCGTCGCGAACGGCCACCGCGCGCCGTCCGCTTCGCCCTCTTCATCCTGACCGCCATCGCCATGTCCGACAAACCGCAGCCGCGTTCCCGCGAAGCCTATCGCCACTTCCTGCCGATCACGACCCGCTGGATGGACAACGACGTCTACGGGCACGTGAACAACGTCGTCTACTACAGCTACTTCGACACCGTCGTGAACGAATACCTGATCCGCGCGGGTGTGCTCGACGTCGAGCACGGGCAGACGATCGGGCTCGTGGTCGAGACGCAGTGCAACTACTTCGCGCCGCTCGTGTTTCCGCAGTCGGTCGATGCGGGGCTGCGCGTCGCGAAGCTCGGCACGTCGAGTGTGCGCTACGAGATCGGACTGTTCGCGGCTGGGGAAGCCGCGCCGGCCGCGCAAGGGCATTTCGTGCACGTGTACGTCGATCGCGGCACGCGCCGCCCGGTGCCGCTGCCCGACGCGCTGCGCGCGGCGCTCGAACCCCTCGCCGGCTGACGGGCGCGCGCGGTGCACGCGTTCGCGCTCCAGGCGTTCAATGGCCTCAGCTACGGGTTGCTGCTGTTCATGCTGTCGGCCGGCCTCACGCTGATCTTCAGCGTGCAGGGCGTGCTCAACTTCGCGCATGCGAGCTTCTACATGCTCGGCGCATACATGGGATACAGCATCGCCGCCCGCGCGGGTTTCTGGGCCGCGCTCGCGCTCGCGCCGCTCGCGGTCGGGTTGCTCGGCGCCGGCTGCGAGCGCTGGCTGCTGCGCCGCGTACAGCCGCATGGACACACGAGCGAACTGCTGCTGACCGTCGGGCTCGCGTACCTGATCGGCGAGGGCGCGAAACTCCTGTGGGGCCTCGCGCCGCTGCCGGCGCCGGTGCCGCCGCTGTTCGACGGTGCGCCCGTGGCCGTGTTCGGCCTCACGCTGCCGCGCTACCGGCTGTTCATGATGGCGATTGCCACGGCGATGCTGATCGTGCTCGGCGCGCTGCTGCGCGCGTCGCGCATCGGGCTCGTCGTGCGCGCCGCGCTCACGCACCGCGCGGCCGTCGAGGCGCTCGGCTACGACGTGCCGGGCGTGATGACGGGCCTGTTCGGCGCCGGCACCGCGCTCGCGGCGCTGGCCGGCGTGATCGGCGCGCCGCTTGCGGTGATCGAACCGGCGCTGGCCGAGACCGTCGGGTCGGTGGTGTTCGCGGTCGTCGTGATCGGCGGCCTCGGCTCGCTCGGCGGCGCGTTCGTCGCGTCGCTTGCGGTCGGCTTCGCGCAGACCTTCGCGGCGGCCAGCGACACGTCGCTGCGCGACCTCGCGCAAGGGTCGGGTGTCGCGCTGCCCGACAGCGTCGCTGCCGTGTCGATCGCGCAGCTCGCACCGCTGGTCCCGTACCTGCTGCTCGTCGCGGTGCTGGTCGTCCGCCCGCGCGGACTGTTCGGCGAGCGTGTCGATGGCTAGCCGCGCACGGGCCGGCGCACTGCGCTGGGTGCTGTTCGCCGCGTGCGTCGCGCTGCCCGCGTGGCTGTGGCCGCACGGCGCGGTGCTTGGCTATCTCGCACAGACGGCCGCGCTCGTCGTGCTCGCGCTGTCGTACAACCTGCAGCTCGGTACGACCGGGCTGCTGTCGTTCAGTCATGCAGCCTTCGCGGGCCTCGGCGCATTCGCCGCCGCGCATTGGTTCAATCATGTCGGTGGCCCGCTGCCGCTGTTGCCGCTCGTCGGCGGCGTGGCCGGCGCGGGCTTCGGGTTCATCGCCGGCCTGCTCGCGACACGCCGCGCGGGCACCGTGTTCGCGATGATCACGCTCGGCCTCGGCGAGTGCGTCGCGGCCGCGGCGTGGAGCGTGCCGGCGTGGTTCGGCGGCCTCGGCGGCGTACCGATCGACCGCGCGAGCGGCACGCCTCTGGGCGGCTGGCATTTCGGCGCGCAAACGCAGGCCTACGCCGTGATCGCCGCATGGTGCATCGTCTCCGCGGTGGCGATGCACGCGCTGACGCGCACGCCGCTCGCGCGGCTCGCGAACGCGGTGCGCGACAACCCCGCGCGCGTTGCCGCGCTCGGCACCGAGCCGCGTCGCGTGCGGCTTGCGATGGTGACCTGCGCGTCGTTCTTCGCGGGCATTGCCGGCACGTTGACGCTGATCGACGTCGAGATCGCGACACCCGACAGCGTGTCGATGGCGCGTTCGGCGACCGTGCTGATTGCAGCCGTGATCGGCGGCACCGGCACATTCTTCGGGCCGGCGGCCGGCGCGGTGGTGCTGACCGCGCTGAGCGTCGTCGTCGCGGGCGTATCGCGCGCATGGGCGCTGTATCTCGGCCTCCTGTTCGTCGCGGTCGTCGTCGCGGCGCCGCGCGGGATCGCGGGCATCGCGCAGACGCTGGCGCATGCGTTGCGCGGCGACGCGCCTCCCGCCGAGCGCTGGCGCGTGCTGTGTGGCGTCGGTGCATGGGCGTTCTGGGCCGTCGCGATCGTCTGCGCGGCCGAGCTCGGCTATGCATGGCGCTTCGCGCAGGACGACGGCACGGGCATCGCGTTCGGCGCGTGGGGCATCGACGCCGATGCGCCGGCGGGCTGGGCCGTCGCATGCTCGGCGGCCGGCATCGGCGCGTTGCTGTGGGGCTGGCGCGCACGGTTCCAGAACCACGGGCACGGCGAGCGGGGGGACGGGCGATGAGTGGCAGCGCGATCGCGCTGCACGGGATCGTGCAGCGCTTCGGTGTGCAGACCGTGCTCGACGGCATAGAGCTGAACGTCCCGGCCGGCGAGCGTCACGCGCTGATCGGGCCGAACGGTGCGGGCAAGTCGACGCTGTTCGGCGTGATCGCCGGCGTGACGCGGCCGACGCGCGGGCGCGTCATGCTGCACGGCGTCGAGCTGCGCGGGCGCGGGCCGATCGTGGCGAGCCGGCTCGGCATCGGCCGCAGTTTCCAGCAGACGAGCGTGTTCGCACGATTGAGCGTGTTCGACAACCTGCGCTGCGCGGCGCTGCATGCGCCGGCCGAGCGGCGGCGCTGGTGGAACCGGCTGCGCGAATCCGCGTCGGTCGATCGCGTGGCCGCGCGCGTGTTGACCGACATAGGTCTCGATGCGCGGCGCGACACGCCGGCCGGCGAACTCGGCTATGCGGAACAGCGCGCGCTCGATCTCGGCATCGCGCTCGCGAGCGGCGCGCGCACGTTGCTGCTCGACGAACCGACGGCCGGTATGAACCGCGACCAGGCGGCGCGGATGATCGCGCTGATCCGTGCGACGACGCAGGGCCGCACGGTGTTGATGATCGAGCACGACATGGATGCGGTGTTCGGCTTCGCCGAGCGCATCACGGTGCTCGTGCGCGGCGCGGTGGTCGCAACCGGCGCGCCCGATGCGATCCGCGCGGACCGGGCCGTGCGCGCCGCCTATCTTGGCGAGGGCGCATGAGCGTGCTGCTCGATATTCGCGGCCTGCGCGCGTGGTACGGGATGCAGCCCGTGCTCGACGGTGTCGATCTTGCGCTCGCGCCTGGCGAGACGCTCGCGCTGCTCGGCCGCAACGGCTCGGGCCGCTCGACGCTCGCGAAGGCCGTGATGGGACTCGTGCGCACGGCGGGTTCGGTGCGCGTCGCCGGCGCCGAATGCGCCGGCGCGCGCACCTTCGAGATCGCGCGGCGCGGTGTCGCTTACGTCGCCGAAAGCCGCGACGTATTTCCGCTACTGAGCGTGCGCGACAACCTGCGGCTCGGGCTGCGCGGCGTGCACGGCACGGCCGAACGCGCGGCGCTCGACCGGTTGCTCGCGCGCTTTCCGCTGCTGGCCGCGCGGGCGGACGTGAAGGCCGGACGGCTGTCGGGCGGGGAACAGCAGGTGCTCGCGCTGGTGCGCGCGCTCGCGGGCCGCCCGCGCGTGCTGATCGTCGACGAACCGGCCGAAGGGCTCGCGCCGCTCGCGGTCGACGAGGTGGGCGCCTGTCTCGCCGCGCTGCAGGCCGACGGCGTCGCGATCCTGCTGATCGAGCAGCGGCTGCAACTCGCGCCGCGGCTCGCGCGGCGCGTCGCGGTGATGGGGCGGGGACGGATCGTGTACGACGGCGCGCTCGACGGGCTCGGCGGCGACGTCGTCAGTGCGTGGCTGAGTGCCGGTTGAGGGCAAGCGCGCCGATTGTTCGGCAAACCCCGCCAGTCAATTCGTGTCGAGCCGCTTTATCGCCGTCGCGCGAACCGCGAATATTGTCACCAAGGCCGGCGCGCCGTGCACGCGGTAGCCGGTTCTCATCCATCGAATGTCTTCCGACTGAGGAATGAAATCATGAGCAAGCTGACAGGCAAGGTAGCGATCGTCACGGGCGGGTCCAAGGGAATCGGCGCCGCGATCGCGAAGGCGCTGGCCGCCGAAGGCGCGTCGGTCGTCGTGAACTACGCGAGCAGCAAGGCCGGTGCCGACGCCGTCGTGAGCGCGATCGTCGAAGCGGGCGGCCGTGCGGTCGCGGTGGGCGGCGACGTGTCGAAGGCAGCGGACGCGCAGCGCATCGTCGATGCCGCTATCGAAAACTATGGCCGTCTCGACGTGCTGGTCAACAACTCCGGCGTCTACGAGTTCGCGCCGATCGAGGCGATCACCGAAGAGCACTACCGCCGGCAGTTCGACACGAACGTGTTCGGCGTGCTGCTGACGACGCAGGCCGCCGTCAAGCATCTCGGCGAAGGCGCGAGCATCATCAACATCAGCTCGGTCGTGACGAGCATCACGCCGCCCGCGAGCGCCGTGTACAGCGGCACCAAGGGCGCCGTCGACGCGATCACCGGCGTGCTCGCGCTCGAGCTTGGCGCGCGCAAGATCCGCGTGAACGCGATCAACCCGGGCATGATCGTGACCGAAGGCACGCACAGCTCGGGCATCATCGGGTCGGATCTCGAGAAGCAGGTGCGCAGCGAGACGCCGCTCGGCCGCCTCGGCGAGCCGGACGACATCGCGTCGGTCGCCGTGTTCCTCGCATCGGACGACTCCCGCTGGCTGACTGGCGAGCACCTCGTCGCGAGCGGCGGGCTGCACTGATCGCGCGAGTCGGCGCGCACGGCTACGCGATCATCGCGAGCGCGTTCGCGCCGACATGCCAGCGCAGGCTCTCGATCACGAGTGCGTGATCGCGTGCGTCGTCGAGCCCTGCGATGGTCATCGCGCCGACCATACCGCCGCCGGCAAGCCGCAACGGCACGCCGCCGCCATCGAGCGCATAGTCGGCGTCCGACAATCCCTGCGACTGCAACGACCAGCCGGCGCGGCGAAAGCGTGCGCCGACCTCGAACGAACTGACGCCGAAACGGAACACCGTGTTCTGTCGTCGGCGGATCGCGTCGCTGTCGTTGGCGCGGCTGCCGTCCAGCGCGCAATAGAACAGCGGCGCGGTTTCACCGACGATGCCGACCGCGATCGGCAGCCCGCGGCGCGCCGCGAGATTGACGGCGATGTCGCCGAGCCGGCGCGCGACGTCGGCATCGAAGTGCGACAGCATCGGAGTCGACGCGGTGTCGCAGAAGGGCGCGGGTGCGAAGCGGGGGAAGGTGGTCGCCATGGCAACTCCGTGTCGTCGCAAATGCGGCTCACGCACGCGTTTTCATCCTGCGTCTCGCGCGCCGGCCGTCGATCGTTCAGCGCATCGATGCGTCAGCGCCCGGGTGCCGCGTCGAGCATCCATTCGTGCGCGGGGTCGTTCTTGAATGCCCACGCGCGGCTCGGCCCGGCCATCACGTTCAGGTAGTACAGGTTGTAGCCATGCGGCGCGACCACCGGGTGATAGCCGCGCGGCACCAGCACCACGTCGTGGTTCTCGACCGCGCACGCCTCGTCGAGGCTGCGGTCGTCCGTGTACACGCGCTGAAACGCGAAACCCTGCGGCGGATCGATCCGGTGGTAATAGGTTTCCTCGAGCGACGTCTCGTCCGGCGCCGCGTCGCGATCGTGCTTGTGCGGCGGATAGCTGCTCGAGTGGCTCGCGGGCGTGATCACTTCGACGACGAGCAGCCGGTCGGCGGCCGGATTGTCGCCCATCAGGATGTCGCACACGTAGCGCGTGTTGGTGCCGTGCCCGCGCACCGCGCGCCGCATCCGTTCGCCGTCGAGGCGCTGCACGCGCTTGTCGCCGTTCGCGTAAGGCGCGGTGCACAGCGCGACTTCCGCATCGCGCGTCGCGACCAGCGTGACGGTCTTGCCGCCCGGCACGTACAGCGCGTCCGGCGACACTTCCTCGAACACGCTGTCGCGCTTGCCGAGCGCATCGTACGTCTCGCCGTCGACTTGCGCGCGCAGCGTACCGGTGAGCACGACGACGCACAGTTCGCGCGCGCCGGTATCGAGCGTTTCGGTGTCGCCGGCCTTCAGGCGCAGCGCGCGAAAGCCGACATGTTTCCAGCCGGCCGACTCGGGCGTCACGTTGCAGATTTCGCGGTCGGCGGATGCTTTGACCAGCAGGGGAGAAATCGTCATGGAACGGGGCTCCGCAATGGGGTGACAGCGGGGTGACAGGGCTTACGCGCTCAACCGGTCGACGATCGCGCGCAGCGATTCGTAGCCCTTCTTCGCATACTGATAGCTCGGCGCGACGGCCGGGTCCTGCTCGGCCTCGACCACGAGCCAGCCTTCGTAGCCGGCGTCCTTCAGCGTGCGAAGCGTCGCTTCGTAATCGAGCGCGCCGTCGCCCGGCACCGTGAAGGTGCCGTTGATCACGCCGTTCAGGAAGCTCCAGCCGCCGTTGCGCGCCTGCGTGACGACCTGCGGCCGCACGTCCTTGCAGTGCACGTGCACGACGCGCGACACGTGTTTCTTCAGCAGTGCGACGGGATCGGCCGCGCCGCCGAAATACGCGTGACCGGTGTCGAACAGCAGGAATACCTTCGCCGGATCGGTCAGCGCCATCAGCCGGTCGACGTCGGCGGGCGATTCGACGTAAGCGCCCATGTGGTGATGGTAGGCGAGCCTGATCCCGTAGGTCTCGAGCAGGTGCGCGCCGAATGCGTCGAGGCGTGCCGCATAGCGTCGCCAGGCTTCATCGTCGACGAAACGCGGACGCTTCGCGACCGGCGTGTCGATGCGGCCCTGGATCGTGCCCGCGCATTCGCCGTACACCGCGACCTTCACGTCGTTGAACTGCAGCTTCGTCATGTGCGCGCGGCAGCGCTCGATTTCGGCGGCGACCGCATCGGCGTCGCTCATGCCCGGTTCAACCTCCGCGAGGAAGCCCGAATACCAACCCGACACGCATACGAGCCCGAATTCCGCGAGCTTCGCCTTCAGCTCGGGGCCCGTCTTCGGAAACTTGTTGCCAAGCTCGAAGCCCGCATAGCCGATTTCGGCGCCTTCCTTCAGCGCCGTCTCGAGCGGTGTCTCGCCGCCGAGCGACGGCAAGTCGTCGTTCATCCACGACAGGGGATTGATACCGATGCGAACGTTCCAGCTCATGTCTTGCTTCCTTGGTTCGAAGGTTGTTGTCGCGGGGCGGCGGATTGAAACGGAAAGCGTGTCAGCGCCGCTGCCGGGTCTTCGCGTCGAGATACGCGCGATGCGCATCGGCGACGCCGGCGCGCGCGGACACTTGCGGCACCGCGACTTCCCACCAGGCGCCGCCGTCCGCGGTCGTGCGCTCGTGCGTCGTGTCGATCACGATGACCTGGCTCGTCTTCGCCGCGCGCGCACGCTTCATTTCGCCGCGCAGCTCGCCGACGTCGCGCACGTGCACGGCTTCGGCGCCCATCGCGCGCGCATGCATCGCGAAGTCGATCGTCGAGCGTTCGCCGCCCTCGGGCACGCAGTCGTCGAGCATGTTGTTGAAGCTCGCGCCGCCGCAGTTCAGTTGCAGCCGCTCGATGCAGCCGTAGCCGCGGTTGTCGAGGATCACGACGATGATCTTGCGGCCGAGCATCACGGACGTCGCGAGCTCCGCGTTGAGCATCATGTACGAGCCGTCGCCGACGATCACGATCACTTCGCGCTCGGGCCGCGCGAGCTTCGCGCCGAGGCCGCCCGCGATCTCGTAGCCCATGCACGAGTACGCGTAGTCCATGTGATAGTTGCCCGGCATGCCGCTGCGCCACAGCTTGTGCAGCTCGGCCGGCAGCGTGCCGGCCGCGCACACGACGAGATCGTCGCGCGCGCTGTCATGCCCCGCGTCGGCCGCGGAGTCGCGCACCGCACCGATCACTTCCGCGTCGTACGGCAGCGTGCCCTTCGGCACGCGCGTGGTTAGCTCGGTCACGCGCGCGTTCCATGCGGCGGCCTGGTCGCGGTTCGCGGCGGTCCACGCCGCATCCGCCTGCCAGCCGGCGAGCGCGGCCGACAGCTGGCCGAGGCCGGTGCGCGCGTCGGCGATCAATTGCCGGGCGCGTTTCTTGCCCGCGTCGAACGGCTGCACGTTCAGGCTCAGCAGCGTCGCGTTGCCGAACAGCGCGTGCGAGCCGGTCGTGAAATCCTGCAGCCGCGTGCCGACCGCGAACACCACGTCGGCCTGTGCGGCCGCGCGGTTCGCGGCAGGCGAGCCCGTCACGCCGATCGCGCCGAGGTTCAGCGGGTGGTCCCACGCGAGGCTGCCCTTGCCGGCCTGCGATTCGGCGACCGGCACGCCGTGCGTGTCGGCGAACGTGCGCAGCGCGTCCCATGCCTGGCTGTACAGCACGCCGCCGCCGGCGACGATCAGCGGCTTCTTCGCGGCCTTCAGCACGTCGAGCGCGTCGGCGAGTTCGAGCGCGTCGGCCGGCGGCCGGCGCATCCGGATCACCGGCGGCGCGAAGAAGTCCTCCGGCCAGTCGTATGCGAAGGTCTGCACGTCCTGCGGCAGCGCGAGGCACACCGGGCCGCATTGCGCGGGGTCGGTCATCACCTGGATCGCGCGCGGCAGCGCGACGAGCAGCTGCTCGGGCGACGTGATCCGGTCGAAGTAGCGCGTCACCGGCCGGAAGCAGTCGTTCGCGCTGACGTCGCCCTGTTCGAAATCCTCGACCTGCTGCAGCACCGGGTCGGGCAACCGCGACACGAACACGTCGCCGGGCAGCAGCAACAGCGGCAGCCGGCCGACGTGCGCGAGCGCGGCCGACGTCAGCATGTTGGTCGCGCCGGGGCCGATGCTCGATGTCGCGGCCATCATCCGCTGACGGAAATTCGCTTTCGCGAACGCGACGGCCGCGTTGGCCATGCCTTGCTCGTTGTGCGCGCGGAACGTCGGCAGCCGGTCCTTTTCGGCGTGCAGCGCTTCGCCGAGCCCGGCCACGTTGCCGTGCCCGAAGATCGCGAAGACGCCGCCGCAGTACGGCAGGATCTCGGTGCGGCCGTCCGGCTGGACGATTTCGGCGCGCAGGGCGGCCAGGTAGCGCACGAGCGCCTGGCTGACGGTCAGTCTCACGGTGGTGGTCATCGTCTGTCGATCAAGAGGAGTCGGGTGGTCGTCACGGACATCTGCATCAGGCTGCTGCCGCGGCGCGCGGGGCGGCTCGGCGGCCGAGCCAGGCGTCGACCAGCTGCGCGAAATTGCCGGCCACTTCGTCGATCAGCGCCTGGTCGTCGATCCGGCCGGCGAACCAGTTCAGCGACGCGTCGGCCCACAGCGTGCGCCCGACCATAAAGCCCTTGACGATCGGGTTGGTCGCCGAGCGGAAGCTGTCGACGAGATATTGCAGCGGCTGGTTCAGCCCGAGGATCACGGCGCCGCGGCAGTACGGGTCGCGCTCCGCGATCAGCGCGGCGAGCCGCGTCCAGCCGTCGGCGCTCAGCGGCGTGAGCTTCCACCATTCGGGCTTCACGCCGAGGTTGTAGAAGCGCGCGATCGTGCGCAGCACCGCGTCGTCCTCGGTGCCGGCCGGCGTGACCGCGCGCGGCGGAATCATTTCCAGCAGCAGCTCGTTGCCGCTGGCACGCGTGGCTTCCCACAGTTCCAGCACGCGCTGCTCCTGTTCGACGCGCAGGTCGACGGCGTCGTCGGGATGATAGTGAACGAGGCACTTCACGACCTGTTCGGTCGGCCAGTGCGTGAGCGACGAGCCGACCGAGCGCGTTTCGTCGAAACGCAGCGGCCGCGAGCCCGGCAGCTCGACCGGGCGGCCGACCCACCAGCCGCGCCCGGTGGCCGAGGCCAGCGCGTCGCTGCCGTAGCCGCCGCCGTCGATCAGCACGCCGACCTGGCCTTCGATATGGCGATCGCGCTCGACCTTCTCCACCGCACGCACGAGCAGTTGCTTCAGCGTCTTGATCCGCGCTTCGTCCGCACCGGCCTGCACCGCGAGTTCGTAGAACTGGCTGCGATGGTCGAACGCCATCACGCACAGGTCGTCCCATTCGCGGCGCGGCACCGTCACGCGATGCAGGTGCGCGAGCGTGCGATCGGCGTCCACCCGCGGATTGCGGCTGCCGCCGAACCAGTGTGCGAGCTCGGCCGGCGTCGGCATCGCGGCCGAACACGCGTGGCGCGACACGACGATCGCGCCGCACGCATTCGCGATGCGCGTCGATTCGGCCCAGTCGCGCCCGCGCAGCAGCCCGGACAGCAGGCCCGACAGGAACGCGTCGCCTGCGCCGAGCACGTTCAGCACTTCGACGCGTTCGCCATGGAAGGTCGGCGCATCCTCGATGCGTGCGGGGATGTCGCCCTCGATCACGCAGCAGCCGAGCGCACCGCGCTTGACCACCAGCGCCGCGCCGCTCGCGCGACGCACGGCCTGCAGCGAAGCGATCAGGTCGTGCGGCACGCCGCCCGCGATCAGGAATTCTTCCTCGGTGCCGACCAGCAGATCGAATTCGCCGAGCACCTGCTGCAGCTGCCGCGTGACCTGCGCGTCCGGCACGTAACGGTTCTCGCCCGCGCCGCGCGCGGTCAGCCCCCACAGCACCGGCCGGTAATCGATGTCGAGGATCCGCACGACGCCGTGGCGGCGTGCGTAGCCGAGCGCGGTCAGCGACGCCTCGCGCGTGCCCGGCGTCGACAGATGGGTGCCCGTGATCGCCAGCGCGCGGCAACCGGCGATGAAGTCCTCGCGGATCTCGTCGGCGCGCACGGCCATGTCCGCGCAGTTCTCGCGTACGAACAGCAGCGGGAACGTGTCGCGATCCTTCAGACCGAGCAGCACCAGCGCGGTCAGCCGTTCCGGATCCGTCTGCAGCTGGCTCGTGTCGCAGCCTTCGCGCTCGAGCGTCTCGCGCACGAAGCGGCCCATCTGCTCGTCGCCGACGCGCGAGATCATCGCGGTCTTCAGCCCGAGCCGGGCGACGCCGAACGCGACGTTGCCCGACGAGCCGCCGAGATACATCTGGAAGCTGCGCGCGTCTTCCAGGCGGCTGCCGTACTGTTGCGCGTAAAGGTCCACGGCGACGCGGCCGAGGCAGGCGAGGTCGATGGGACGGTCAGTCGGAAAGTTCAACGGGCTCATATCACGTATCACGCTCGCGGCCGGCGTTCGACGATGCCGGCGGATTGGGGACCGATCCAGCGACGGATCTTCGTCGCATGTCGCGACGCGGCGCGACATGCGCCTGCCGCAACGACTCGGGCTACGGAACGGAGTCTAGGCTTTTTGGAAATTCAGTTCCCTAGGTGAAATCACGTAGAAATAAATTTCCAAATCGTCGAGGAAGTGATCTACAGTTTCATCCGGATGCTTCAGTCCGTTATCGGACTCGGCCCGGCGGCGCGCAACGCGCCGTTTTCCGCCCCCGGAGATGAGGAGACAGAGTGATCATGAAGACCAAGCTGATGGCCGCCGCGGCCGCCGCGATCCTGGCCATGCCGCTCGCGCATGCCGAGAAGATCGGCGTGACGATGGCATCGTTCGACGACACGTTCCTGACGATCCTGCGCAACAGCATCGCCGATTCGGCGAAGAAGGACGGCGCGACGGTGCAGATCGAGGACGGCGGCAACGACGTCGGCAAGCAGTTGAGCCAGGTCCAGAACATGATCGCGCAGAAGGTCGACGCGATCATCGTGAATGCGGTCGACACCGACGCGACGCCGAAGATCACGAAGATGGTGACCGCCGCGAAGATTCCGCTCGTCTACGTGAACCGCAAGCCGGTCGATTTCGACAAGCTGCCGGCCGGCGTCGCGGTGGTCGCGTCCGACGAGAAACAGTCCGGCACGCTGCAGGCGCGCCAGGTGTGCAAGCTGCTCGGCGGCAAGGGCGACATCCTCGTGCTGATGGGCGAGCTGTCCAACGAATCGGCACGGGCGCGCACGAAGGACATCGAGGACGTGATCGCGACCAAGGACTGTTCCGGCATGAAGATCGTCGACAAGCGCGAAGGCAAGTGGAGCCGCACGCAGGGCCAGGACATCACGATGAACTGGCTGAGCTCCGGGACGAAGTTCGACGCAATCGTGTCGAACAACGACGAAATGGCGATCGGCGCGATCAACGCGCTGAAGGCCGCGCGCAAGCTGACGCCGAAGACGGTCGTCGCGGGCATCGATGCAACGCCGGACGGGCTCGCGGCGATGAAGAGCGGCGACCTGAAGGTGTCCGTGTACCAGAACGCGGCCGGGCAGGGTGCGCAGGCCGTCGCGACCGCGCTGAAGCTCGCGAAGAAGCAGCCGGTCGACCGCTACGTGAACGTGCCGTTCGAGCTCGTCACGCCCGAGAACATGAACCAGTACGCGAAGCACTGACCGGTTTTTCCGCTGAATTGCGCGGGCCCGGCGCGTCCGGGTTCGTGTGTGACTTTCGAGGAACGTCCATGTTTACAGCCAGGATGGCGCGCTCGATGGCCAGCGAAAGCGCGCCGGCCGCCTCGTTCGCCGCATCGGGTTCGTCCGCTGCGCCCGTCGACGATTGCCTGCTGGAGGTGCGCGGCGTCGGCAAGTCGTTTCCCGGCGTCGTCGCGCTCGACGGCGTGCAGTTCCGCGTGCGCCGCGGCACGGTGCATGCGCTGATGGGCGAGAACGGCGCCGGCAAGTCGACGCTGATGAAGATCATCGCGGGCGTCTACACGCCCGACCAGGGCGAGATCCTGATCAACGGCGAGCCGGTCGTGCTGAGTGGCCCGCTCGACGCGCTCGATCGCGGGATCGCGATGATCCACCAGGAACTCAACCTGATGCCGTACATGACGGTCGCGGAGAACATCTGGATCCGCCGCGAACCGAAGAACCGCTTCGGCCTGATCGATCACGCCGAGCTGCGCCGCCGCACCGCCGCGCTGTTCGAGCGGCTGTCGATCGACATCGACCCTGAAGCCGACGTGCGCACGCTGACGGTCGCGAGCCGCCAGATGGTCGAGATCGCGAAGGCCGTGTCGTTCGACTCCGACGTGCTGATCATGGACGAGCCGACTTCCGCGCTGACCGACAAGGAGGTCACGCACCTGTTCCGGATCATTCGCCAGCTGCGCGAGCAGGGCAAGGGCATCGTCTACATCACGCACAAGATGAACGAGCTGTTCGAGATCGCCGACGAGTTCTCGGTGTTCCGCGACGGCAAGTACATCGGCACGCATGCGTCGACCGACGTCACGCGCGACGACATCATCCGGATGATGGTCGGCCGCGAGATCACGCAGATGTTTCCGAAGGAGGAGGTGCCGATCGGCGACGTCGTGCTGGCCGTGAAGAACCTCGGCGTCGACGGCGTGTTCCGCGACGTCAGCTTCGAGCTGCGCGCGGGCGAGATCCTCGGTGTGGCGGGCCTCGTCGGGTCGGGGCGCTCGAACGTCGCGGAGGCGCTGTTCGGCGTCGTGCCTGCGACCACCGGCGAGATCCGGATCGACGGCAAGCCGGTGCGCATTTCCACGCCCGCGCAGGCGATGAAGCACGGGATGGCGTTCCTCACCGAGGACCGCAAGGACACCGGCTGCTTCCTGAATCTCGACCTGCTCGCGAACATGGAAGCGGCGGTGCTCAGCCATCGCTACGTGAAGTTCAATTTCGTGCGGCAGGCGCAGTTGAAGCGCGACTGCGAGGAAATGAGCCGGATGTTGCGCGTAAAGACGCCGGGGCTGCACGAGGAAATCCAGAACCTGTCGGGCGGCAACCAGCAGAAGGTGCTGATCGGCCGGTGGTTGCTGACGCAACCGCGCATCCTGATCCTCGACGAGCCGACGCGCGGGATCGACGTCGGCGCGAAGGCCGAGATCCACCGGCTCGTCAGCGCGCTCGCCAGCAAGGGCGTCGCGGTTCTGATGATCTCGTCGGAAATGCCGGAAGTGCTCGGCATGAGCGACCGCGTGATGGTGATGCACGAAGGCCGGATGACCGGCATCGTCGAGCGCAAGGACGCCGACCAGGTCCGCATCATGGACCTGGCCTCGCGCTGAGCCGCAACAAGCATGGAGACAACTGAAATGGGCAACCTGAATCCGGTCGCGGACGCGCAGTCCATGACGATCAAGACGCGGCACGCGAAGTGGCCGCCCGAACTGAGCATCTTCCTGGTGCTGGTGGGCATCAGCCTGTTCTTCGAGGTGATCGGCTGGCTCGTCGTCGGCCAGAGCTTCCTGTTCAACGCGGAGCGGCTCGAGATCATCGTGTTGCAGATGGCCGTGATCGGCATCATCGCGGTCGGCGTGAACCTCGTGATCATCACCAGCGGGATCGACCTGTCGTCGGGGTCGGTCGTCGCGGCGGCGGCCGTCGTGTCGGCCAGTCTCGCACAGGTATCCGATTTTCCGCGCGCGGTGTTCCCGCACCTGACCGACCTGCCGATCATCTGGCCGGTGCTGGCCGGCGTGTGCGTCGGCCTGCTGGTCGGCCTCCTGAACGGCTCGCTGATCGCGCTGACGGGAATCCCGCCGTTCATCGCGACGCTCGGCACGATGGTTGCCGCGCGCGGCTTCGCGAAGTGGTTCACCAACGGGATGCCGGTGTCGATGCTGACCGACCAGTTCGCGGCGATCGGCGCGGGGGCGAACCCGGTCATCATCTTCGTCGTGGTGGCCGCGATCTTTCACGTCGTGCTGCGCTACACGCGCTTCGGCAAGTACACGTACGCGATCGGCGCGAACCGTCACGCGGCCGTCGTGTCGGGCATCAACGTCACGCGTCACCTGGTGTTCGTCTATGCGATCGCGGGCCTCTTGAGCGGGATCGCCGGCACCGTGACGGCCGCGCGTGCGATCTCCGGCCAGTCGGGCATGGGCGTGATGTACGAGCTCGACGCGATCGCGGCCGTCGTGATCGGCGGCACGTCGCTGTCGGGCGGTCTCGGCCGCGTGACGGGCACCGTGATCGGCGTGCTGATCCTCGGCGTGATGACGTCGGGCTTCACGTTCATCCGGATCGACGCGTATTACCAGGAGATGGTCAAGGGCGCGATCATCGTCGCGGCCGTGATCGCCGACCAGTATCGCAACAAGAAGTCGCGCCGCTGACCCGCTGCGACCGAACCTGAAAACGGCCGGCTCGAAGCAGATCCGCGTGCTCGGCGCGGCCGGCTTCGACGGTGTGACGTCGTCGTGCGTATTCGCATGGGGGAACCGCGCGGAAGCATCGTCGCGCTACATGCGCGACACGATCCGGCGCTGCGTCGATCGCCATTTCAAGGGTGCGGCGGCACGTTGACACATGACTGACCGGCGCGGCACGGGTCGCGCCGCTGATGAACGAAAGACAGGAGATATCCGGATGACCTTGCACATCGGCGTGATCGGCTGCGGCGCGATCGGCCAGGACCATATCCGCAGGCTCACGCGCACGCTGTCCGGCGCGCGCGTGGTGGCCGTCAACGACATCGATCCGCAGCAGGCGCGCGATGCGGTGACGAAGTACGGGCTCGATGCGGAAATCTACGGCGACGGCCACGAAGTGGTCGCGGCCGCCGACGTGCAGGCCGTGCTCGTCACGTCGTGGGGGCCGACGCACGAGGCGTTCGTGCTCGACGCGATCGCGCACGGCAAGCCCGTGTTCTGTGAGAAGCCGCTCGCCGTCACGGCCGAAGGCTGCATGCGGATCGTCGAGGCCGAGGTCGCGCACGGCCGCCGGCTCGCGCAGGTCGGTTTCATGCGTCCGTACGATGAAGGCTATCGTGCGCTCAAGCGCGTGATCGACAGCGGCGAGATCGGCGCGCCGCTGATGCTGCATTGCGCGCACCGCAACCAGTCGGTCGGCGAGCGCTACACGACCGACATGGCGATCACCGACACGCTGATCCACGAGCTCGACGTGCTGCGCTGGCTGCTTGGCGAGGACTACGCGAGCGCGCAGGTCGTCTACCCGAAGAAGACGCGCCATGCTGGCGCGCATCTCGCCGATCCGCAGATCGTGCTGCTCGAAACCGCGAGCGGCGTGCGCATCGACGTCGAGATCTTCGTGAACTGCCAGTACGGCTACGACATCCAGTGTGAGGTGGTCGGCGAGAACGGCATCGCGAAGCTGCCCGATCCGCCGGCCGTCGGGCTCAAGCATGCGGCACGGCAGTCGGTCGAGATCATGACCGACTGGAAGGAGCGCTTCATCGCGTCATACGACGTCGAACTGCAGGCCTTCATCGACGGCGTGCGGCAGGGCGCGCTGACCGGGCCGTCCGCTTGGGACGGCTATGCGGCCGCGGTCGCGGCCGACGCCTGCGTGCGCGCGCAAAAGAGCGGGGCGGTCGAGCCGATCGCACTAGCCGAACGCCCGGCTTTCTATCGCGGCTGACAGGCTGATATCGGGTCGCGCGGCCACGCTCGCGGCCGCGCGCTGGACGACTTCGGCTATGCGGAATACATCGCGATCGAACAGGAACGCGATCCGCGCAACGCCGGCACGAACCTGCGCGACGTCGCGGCGAGCCGCGTGTTTCCCGCGTCAGCCGGGTTCGCGTGAACGACCGGCGGCTCGACCTTCGCACACACACTGAACACCTGGAAACGGACAGGAACACGACAATCATGATCGACGGACAGATTCTGCTCGGGCATTCGATTCCCTGGGGCATGGTCGGCGGCGGCCTCGGCAGCCAGATCGGCTACAGCCACCGATCGGCCGCATTGCGCGACGGCAGTTTCCAACTGGTCGCCGGCGCGTTCGACGTCGATGCCGAGCGCGGCCGGCAATTCGGCGTGAAGCTCGGTGTCGACGCGCAACGCTGCTATTCCGACTACCGGACGATGTTCGAAGCCGAGGCGAAGCGCGCCGACGGCATCCGCGCGGTGTCGATCGCAACGCCGAACAACACGCACTTCGAGATCTGCCGCGCCGCGCTGAACGCGGGGCTGCACGTTGTCTGCGAGAAGCCGCTGTGCTTCACGACCGACGAGGCCGAGACGCTGCAGCGGCTGTCGGTCGAGAAGAATCGCATCGTCGGCGTCGCGTACGGCTATTCCGGACACCAGATGATCGAGCAGGCGCGCGAGATGATCGCGCGCGGCGATCTCGGCGAGATCCGCATCGTGCAGATGCAGTTCGCGCACGGCTTCCACAGCGAGGGCGTCGAGGCCGCGAGCTCGGCCGCACGCTGGCGCGTCGACCCGAAGTTCGCGGGCCCGAGCTACGTGCTCGGCGACATCGGCACGCATCCGCTGTACATCTCGGAAGTGATGGCGCCGGAACTGAAGATCAAGCGGCTGATGTGTTCGAGGCAGAGCTTCGTGAAGAGCCGCGCACCGCTCGAGGACAACGCGTTCACGATCATGGAATACGACACCGGCGCGGTCGGCTACGTCTGGTCGAGCGCGGTGAACGCGGGCTCGATGCACGGACAGAAGGTGCGCGTGATCGGGTCGAAGGCGAGCGTCGAATGGTGGGACGAGCATCCGAACCAGTTGCGCTACGAAATCCAGGGGCAGCCAGCGCAGGTGCTCGATCGCGGGATGGGGTACCTGCATCCGCAGGCATTGCGCGAGGATCGCATCGGCGCCGGGCATCCGGAAGGGCTGTTCGAAGCGTGGTCGAACCTGTATGCGCGCTTCGCGTTCGCGATGGACGCCGCCGATCGCGGCGACGGAAAGGCGTTGGAGGGCATCCGTTTTCCGGACGTCCGCGCGGGTGTCGAGGGCGTGCGATGGGTCGAGAACTGCGTGCGGTCCGCCGATGCGGGCGGCGTGTGGGTCGACTATCGTTGAGCGATGGGGGGCCGATGCCGATGCCGGCGTCGGTGAACGCCCTAGTCTTTACGCCGGGGCAAGCACGTTGGAAAATCGTTTCCAGCCAAGCCGTGGAGCGTGTGCAGGTGATGATCGAGCGCGTGGGAGCGAGCGTGCGGCGCGGTCCGTGCCGCAAACGTGATTAAATTCGCCCTTCATGCATGTGTACAGGTGAGTCCCGGGCGGCGTGCGTCGGTATCGCGCGCGCATCGGGGCCGTCAATTTCGCGCTACCCGATGAGTTCATCCGAGAAACCTCCCGCCACCGTCGAGCAGTTCCTGCAGCATCTGACGCAGGAGTACGACGGCCTCAGCAATCGCCTGAAGGTGATCGCGCGCCACGTGGAAACGAATCGGGATCAGCTTGGCCTGGAAGGCATCCAGTCGCTCGCGGAGGCGTGCGGGGTCCAGCCGTCGGCCGTCGTGCGCTTCGCGAAGCATTTCGGCTTTTCCGGCTTCTCCGAGATGCAGCGATTGTTCCGCGAGGGCCTGGCCCAGCAGATCGCGCCGGGCCGCGCGTACAACCTGCGATTGCGCGACGTGATCGAATCGGGCTCGTCGAGCCTGCAGCCCGAGCAGATCGCCGACGAATTCATCAAGGGCAGCATTGCCGGGATGCAGCAGTTGCGGCAGACGCTCGACCCGCAGGCGCTTGCGCAGGCCGTCGACCTGCTCGCCAACACGCAGGCAATCTGGATCGCCGGCTCGCGCCGCGCGTTTCCGATCGCCGTCTATCTCGACTACGCGCTGCAGCACACCGACAAGCGCATCGGCCTGTTCAGCGCGCTCGGCAGCATGCATCTCGGGCAGATCCGGTCGGTGCGCGAGGGCGACGTGATGATCGTGATCTCGTTCATGCCCTATGCGGAGGAGACCGTGCAGGTCGCACAGCAGGCCGTGCAACGCGGCGCGCGCCTGATCGCGATCACCGACAGCCGGATGAGCCCGCTGGCGCGGGATGCCGAGGTGACGCTGATGGTGCAGGACAGCGCGACGTTCGGGTTCCGTGCGCTGACCGCGACGATGGGCCTCGCGCAGAGCCTGTTCGTGGCGCTCGCATACCGGCTCGAGCTTTCGTACCTGCCGACCGCCGACGGCGCGCACGGCACGAAGGCCGGCTGACGCCGGCCTTCCGCATGCCTGCCGCCCCGGGCACATCCGGCGGGCGGCATACCCATCGCGCTTACTTCGCGGTCGGCATCGCGAACTCGGCACCCTTGCCGATGCTCGACGACCAGCGCTGCATCACCGACTTCTGGCGCGTGTAGAAGCGCACGCCTTCCTCGCCGTATGCGTGCATGTCGCCGAACAGGCTCTTCTTCCAGCCGCCGAAGCCGTGCCATGCCATCGGCACCGGGATCGGCACGTTGATGCCGACCATGCCGACCTGGATGCGCCGCGCGAATTCGCGCGCGATGCCGCCGTCGCTCGTGAAGCACGACACGCCGTTGCCGAACTCGTGCGCGTTGATCAGGTTGACCGCTTCGCCGAAGTCCTTCACGCGCACGCAGCCGAGCACGGGCCCGAAGATTTCTTCCTTGTAGATGCGCATGTCGGGCGTCACATGATCGAACAGCGTGCCGCCGGTGAAGAAGCCTGCCTCGCGGCCCGGCACGCGCAGCCCGCGCCCGTCGACCACCAGTTGCGCGCCTTCGCTCACGCCTTGCTCGATATAGCCCTCGATGCGCTTCAGCGCTTCGCCGGTGACGATCGGACCCATCTCGACTTCCGGCGACATCCCGTCGCCGATCACCAGCTTGCGCGCGCGCTCGGCGACCGCCGGCACGATCTTGTCGGCCACGTCGCCGACCAGCACCGCGATGCTGATCGCCATGCAGCGTTCGCCCGCCGAGCCGTACGCGGCGCCGATCAGCGCGTCGACCGCCTGCTCGATGTTCGCGTCGGGCATCACGACGAGGTGGTTCTTCGCGCCGCCGAGCGCCTGCACGCGCTTGCCCGACTGCACCGCACGCTGCTGCACGTAGGCCGCGATCGGCGTCGAGCCGACGAAGCTGACGGCTTGCACATCCGGATGGTCGAGCAGCGCGTCGACCGCGCCCTTGTCGCCCTGCACGACGTTGAACACGCCGGCGGGCAGGCCGGCCTGCGTCAGCAGGTCGGCCATGAACAGCGCCGCCGACGGGTCGCGCTCGCTCGGCTTCAGCACGAACGTGTTGCCCGTCGCGAGCGCGACCGGGAACATCCAGCACGGCACCATGCAGGGGAAGTTGAACGGCGTGATCCCGGCGACAACGCCGAGCGGCTGGCGCATCGTCCAGTTGTCGATGCCGGTGCTGACCTGATCGGTGAAGTCGCCCTTCAGAAGCTGCGGCACGCCGCACGCGAATTCGATGATGTCGATGCCGCGCGCGACTTCGCCCTGCGCGTCGGAGAACACCTTGCCGTGCTCGGCCGTGATGATCGCCGCGAGCGCGTCGCGGTGTTCATTCATCAATTGCAGGAAGCGGTGCAGCACGCGTGCTCGGCGGATCGGCGGCGTCTCGGCCCAGGCGGGGAACGCGGCGTGGGCGGACGCGACGGCCTGCTGCACCTCGTCGTCGCCGGCGAGCGCGACGCGGCGCACCGCGCGGCCGAGCGCCGGATTGAGGACGTCCTGGAAGCGGCCGCTGCGGCCGGCAACGGGCGCGCCGTCGACATAGTGGCCGACGTCGGCGTCGGACGAGTAGGCGGGAACCGGGTTCATCGTGTCTCCAGAGGATGGGGGTGGACGGAACCTAGTCTAGGCAAAGCGGCGGGGCGGGAGAAGGCCGCGCAGCTTGATTCACTGTTCAGAAGTCTGAATAATCGGCGAATGAATCAGCAAAATGTCCAGGCGCTCTGGCCGCATATCCATTCGCTGACCGTGCTGGCGGCGGCAGGCAGTTTCACGGCCGCCGCGCAGCGGCTCGGCATCAGCAAGGCCGCGATGAGCCAGCGCATCGCCGATCTCGAGAAGGCGGCCGGCGTGCCGCTGGTGCGGCGCACGACGCGCAGCGTGCGGCTCACCGACGCGGGGCAGACGCTGGTCGACAGCACGCGCGATGCGTTCGAATCGATCGGCCAGCACTTCGCGCGCGTGAAGGACCTCGCCGGCGAACCGCGCGGGCTGCTGCGCGTGACGGTGCCCGTCGCGCTGGGGCGCCAGCAGGTCGTGCCGCACTTGCCCGATTTCCTGCGGCAGCATCCGGGCGTGCATATCGAACTCGACCTGTCGGACCGGCTGCATTCGCTGACGCAGGAGGGTTTCGACCTCGCGATCCGCCATACGACGATCGCGCCGCAAACCCACGTCGCGTGGAAGCTGTGCGACACGCGTTCGTTGCTCGTCGCGAGCCGGGACTACCTCGACGCGCGCGGCACGCCGCGCCACCCGAGCGAACTCGTCGACCACAGCTGCCTGTGCTACCTGCGCGACAACGAACCGGCGGCCTGGAGCTTCGAGCCGGACGGCCGCCGGCGCCAGCGCGTGAGCGTGCCCGTGCGCGGCAGCTTTGCGGCGAACAACAGCGAGGCGATGCGCGAGGCTGCGCTCGGCGGGCTCGGCATCGCGTTGCTGCCGGATTTCAGCGCGCGGCGCGATCTCGACGCCGGCCGGCTCGTCGCGCTGCTCGACGGCTGGCGACCGTCGGGCGCGTTCGGCGACCACATCTTCGCGATCCGGCCGTACAGCCCGGTCGTGCCGAGCGCGGTGCGCGCGCTCGTGCGGCACCTGCGCGAGCGGCTCGCGGGCGGATTCACGGGCGCCTGACGGGCGAGGGCTGGCGCGCCGCGTGGCATGGCCGGACCCCGGCCACCCGGGCAGCGGGGGCCGCGCTGCGGTAAAATCGCCGCTTCCTCCCGCGCCCGTGTGGCGCGTCATTCGAAGGTCGACAACTGATGCAGATTCACAAGGAAGTGGATGCGCGCGGGCTCAATTGCCCGTTGCCGATCCTGCGCGCCAAGAAAGCGCTCGCCGATATGGAGAGTGGGCAGATCCTCAAGGTGCTCGCCACCGATCCGGGCTCGCAGCGCGATTTCGCCGCGTTCGCGAAGCAGACGGGCAACGAGATCGTCGAAGTGACGACCCAGGACAAGACGTTCGTATTCCTGATGCGCCGCCGCTGACGGTCCGCATCACGCGCCGCTTGCGGCACCCGCACGGGCAGCGCTCGTTGCGGCGTGGCCGCGCCTCTGACACCTCTGACAATTCTTAAACCTCGTCACACGGCCGGCTGCGTATACTGACCCGGCCGGTCGTCCGTCTCGGATCGATGCGCCGGCCACGGTATGTCATATGAGGCTGGCACGGGGGCCATGCCTGACACTACCGTCGTACAAACGGGGAAAGGACATGTCCTTCAGACCAGGGACCATTCGAAGTCCGTCCGCAGCGGAATGCATCGCGCCCGCACGCGCGGCGGGGTTGAGCCGGATCGAGCTCGACCCGCAACAGGATCGCCACGCGCGCGCCGCGCTGGAGGCCTATGCCGATTCGGCGGCGGCCGAGATGCCGTGGCTGGCCGAATCGCTCGACGAAAGGCTGCGCGGCGCCGCGCAGGACGACGGCGCGGGTCTCACGTATTGCGGCGCAACGATCGAGCGCGTGTTCGATCTCGCGCAGACGTTGGCGGCGAGCCAGCCCGACTACGCGGCGCCGGCGTGGGAGCGCGTGCGCCGCCAGCTGCAGCGGATTCTGCGGCAGCCCGTGCTGCGGCAGCCGGAAGATCTCCCGGTCGAGCGGCTGCGGTGCCTGTCGACCGACGATCTGGCCGAGCCGGTGGCCGGCCAGGCGGGCCCTGACTAGGCGCGCGCTCGCGCGACGAGAAGGATTATTCGAATAAAGGACCGTAGTTCGCGCAATTTCTTGGCGAATTTCATACTACTATGGTGAAATCGCCGGTTCGTCCGTGCCCCGTTTTCGAGATATTTTGCCGGGGTGCCGTGTCGCGCAGGTTGCGCGCTCGGCAAACGACGGCTCGCTGGCCGGCGTCGGCGGCCGTGCACGTGCTGCGCGGGGTGAGCTGAACTGGACGAATCGATTTCGATTTGCGGGGTGCTATGAGAATTGCTGTACTGGATGACGATCCGGCCCAGACGGATTTCGTCAGTCAAACGCTGACGGCCGCTGGCCACACATGCTATGCGTTCAAGGAAGGCAAGGCCCTGAAGAAGCGTCTGCAGCGCGAGACGTTCGATCTGCTCGTGCTCGACTGGAATGTGCCGGACATGTCCGGCGAGGAAGTGCTCAAGTGGGTGCGTGCGAACCAGACCGAGCACAGCCTGCCGATCATCTTCATGACGAGCCGCGACGACGAGGCGGGGATCACGCAGATCCTCAACGCCGGCGCCGACGATTACGTGGTCAAGCCCGTGTCGGGCCCGATCCTGCGCGCGCGCATCGGCTCGCTGCTGCGCCGCGCGTATCCGGTCAACGCGGAGGCGACCGTTCGCGAGTTCGACCAGTTCCGCTTCGACGTGAACCTGAAGCAGGCGTATGTCGGCGACAAGGCCGTGAGCCTCACGCAGAAGGAATTCGAGCTCGCGCTGCTGCTGTTCCAGCATCTCGACCGGCCGCTGTCGCGCGCGCACATTCTCGATCTCGTGTGGAAGCAGGCGACCGACATTCCGTCGCGCACGATGGACACGCACATTTCGATGCTGCGTACGAAGCTCGGCCTGCGGCCGGAAAACGGCTATCGCCTCGCGCCGATCTACGGCTACGGCTACCGGCTCGAGCGGGTCGGCCAAGGAGAACCGGAGTGACCCAGCGAATCACGCAGCGCGCGGCGCGCTTGCGCACGGCGGCACTGCACGCGGCGTGCGCGGTCGCGGTCGCGTTCGCGTTCGCGGCACAGCAGGCCGTCGCGCAGCCGCCCGCTGCCGTGGGCAAGACGGTCGTCTACCGCACGCATGCCGGCGACACGCTGTACGACGTCGCCGCGCGCTACCTGCAGGGTCCGGACGACTGGCAACTCCTGCAACAGATCAACGGCGTGCCCGCGCCGAAGCACCTGCAGACGGGCATCGCGCTGAAGCTGCCCGTCGCGCGCCTGCGCAAGGAAAAGCTGACCGCGCGCGTCGTCGCCGTGCAGGGCACGGCCGAGCGCGCGTCCGGCGCCGCTTACGCGCCGCTCATGAGCGATGCGACGCTCACCGAGGGCGACCGCGTGCGCACGGGCGCGAACGGCTTCCTGACGCTTGAACTGGCCGACGGCACGCACATGAGCCTGCCGCCCGACAGTCAGCTCGACCTGAAGACCTTGCGCCGCACCGTGCTGACCGGCACGCTCGATCGCGAATTCGAACTCACGCGCGGCTCGGTCGACAGCGAGGTCACGCACCTGAAGAAGCGCGACGACCGCTTCCAGATCCGCTCGCCGTCGGTCGTGGCCGGCGTGCGCGGCACGCGGTTCCGCGTGAACTACGACGCCGCCGGCAACGCGGCGACGCGCGTCGAGGTGCTCGACGGCACCGTCGGCGTCGCGGGCAAGCAGCAGCCGGCCGACCCGACGCTCGTGCATGCGAACTTCGGCAGCGTCTCGACGTCGTCCGGCGCGGTCGGCGCGCCCGTGCAACTGCTGCCGGCGCCCGCGCTGATGCATCCCGACAAGGTGCAGGACGAGTCCGACCTCACGTTCGACGTCGAGCCGCTCGAGCGTGCGCACGCCTATCACCTGCAACTCGCGCGCGACGCGGGCATGCTCGAGCTGTTCAGCGAAACGCGCACGGTCTCGTCGCGCGCGGTGTTCCGCGAGGTGCCGAACGGTACGTACTTCGTCCGGATTTCCGCGATCGACGACAACGGCCTCGAAGGCATGCCGCACATTTACGCGTTCGAGCGGCGCCTGATGGGGCTCGACGCGACCGCGTCGCCCGGCCCGAACGGCTATGAGTTCCGCTGGTCGCCGAATGGCGCGAGCAAGGATGCGCGTTATCGGTTCGTGCTGTCGCGCTCGAAGGACCTGAGCGCGCCGGTCGTCGACCAGATGGGCCTGCAGGCGCGCAGGATCACGGTTTCGCACCTGCCGCCCGGCGACTACTACTGGGCGGTGACGGTCGAGGAATTCGAAGGCGGCAAGTTCTATCAGAAGACGAGTCCGGTCAGCGCGTTCACGTTGTCGCGCTGACCCGCGGCGCATGAAAACCGACTCCGTTTCCCCGCGGCGGCGCCTCGGCCGCCGCTTCCTGATCGAGTGGATCGCGATCGGCTGCCTCGGGATCGCGGTGATCCTCGCGTGCGCGTTCGGCCGGTTCTCGTCGAGCGTCGACGGGCTCATCTACGACCGGCTGCTGATGCTGCGCAGCCTGCCGTTGTCGCCCGATGTCGTCGTCGTCGACATCGACAACCAGAGCGTGTCCGCACTCGGCCGCTGGCCGTGGCCGCGCAGCGTGCATGCGCGGCTGCTCGACACGCTGGCGCGTGCACAGCCGGCTGCCGTCGTCTACGACGTGCTGTTTACGGAGCCGTCACCGGAAGATCGCGCGTTCGCGGACGCCATGACCCGTGTGCCGACCTTTCTGCCTGTCTTGCTGAGTCCCGAGCATGCGGACGGCACGCGCACCATCGATCCGCCGGTGGCCGAGCTGTCGGCACGCACGACGGGGCTTGGCCACATCAATCTCGAAGTCGACCCCGACGGTATCGTGCGCAGCGTCGCGCTGTTCGAAAGCGACGGACGCGTGCGCTGGCCGCAACTGATGGTGCCCGTCTATCGTGCGATCCAGGCCGGCCGGCTGCATCCGGTCGGCGGTGTGCCCGGCGCGAATGCGCACGACCTGTCGCGCGACGCGACCGGTGAGGGCCGCTATCTGATCCCGTTCAGCCGCAACACGCCCGCCTATCCGACGCTGTCGTTCGACGACGTGCTCGAAGGGCGCGTGAAACCCGACGCGCTGCGCGGCAAGATCGTTGTCGTCGGCGTGACCGCATCGGGCCTCTACGACCGCTTCGCGACCCCGGTGTCGGGTGACTTCGGTCCGCTCGCCGGCGTGTACATTCATGCGAACGTGCTCGACATGCTGTCCACCGGAAGCGCGATCCTGCCCGCGTCTCGTACCTGGCTCTTCGTCGCATCGCTGCTGCCGCTCGCCGTGCTGCTGGGCGGTTTCCTGATGCTGTCGCCGTGGCGCGCGCTGCTGCTGACGCTGAGCCTGGCCGCGCTGTCCGTCGTCGCGAGCCTGGCGCTGCTGTTCGAGGCGCGCGTGTGGCTGTCGCCCGCGCCGGCGATCTTCGGGCTGGTCGCCGTATACCCGATCTGGAACTGGCGGCGCCTGGAAATGACGATGTCGTACCTGCGCCGCGAGCTGCAGCGGCTGGCCGACGAGCCGCACCTGCTGCCCGAGGCGCCGCGCACGCGCAGCGTCGGCGGCGACGTGCTCGAACGGCAGATGGCGCTGATGGCGCAAGCCGCGCAGCGCGTCCAGGACATGAAGCGCTTCGTGTGGGACAGCCTCGACAGCATGCCGGAGCCGATCTTCGTCACCGACCTGGCCGGGACCGTGCTGATCGCGAACCATGCGGCGAAGCGCTACGCGGCGCGCCTCGCGCTGCCGCTGCCGGAAGGGCGGCCGCTGCGCGCCGCGCTCGGCGAGTTGACCTTCATGAAGACCGTCGACGGCAACGCCGAACACGACGTCACGATTCGCGAACACTGGCCGGCCGCGCTCGACCCGACGCTCGGGGCCGAAGACGAAGCGATGGCGCGCGGCATCGAGGTGCGCGATCGCGACGGGCTCGACCATCTGTTACGCTACGCCCCGTGTACGAATGCGCAGGGCCACGTGACGGGCTGGATCGCCGGCCTCGTCGACGTGACCGAACTGCACGCGGCCGAGCGGCAGCGCGAGGAGGCGCTGCACCTGCTGTCGCACGACATGCGCTCGCCGCAGTCGTCGATCCTCGCGCTCGTCGAGATCGAGCGCGATCGCGTCGAAACGGACGCGATGCGCGGGCTGCTCGCGCGAATCGAGCGGTACGCGCATCGCGCGCTGTCGCTCGCCGACGAGTTCGTGCAGCTGGCGCGCGCGGAGTCGCAGGCATATCAGTTCGAACCGACCAGCCTCGTCGACGTGCTGATCGACGCGAGCGACGAAGTCTGGCCGCAGGCGCAGGCGAAGCGCATCCGCATCGAGACCGACGTCGGCACCGACATGTGCTGGGCGCGTGCCGACCGCTCGCTGATCACGCGCGCGTTCGTCAACTTGCTGAACAATGCTGTCAAATACAGTCCGTCCGACACGGTGATCACGTGTACGCTGACGGTCGAGCATGCGTCGAAGCGGATGTTCTGTACGATTCGCGATCAGGGGTACGGCATTGCGCCGGAAGATCAACGGCATCTGTTCGAGCGTTTCAAGCGATTCCATGCGGGCGAGCGGCCTGAAATTTCGGGCTCGGGGCTCGGCATGGCATTCGTGAAGACGGTCGTCACGCGCCACGGCGGCAGCGTGACGGTCGACAGCGAAGTGGGTGTCGGCACCGCGGTGACGGTGTCGCTGCCCGCGATCGACGAGCCGTCCGCCTGACAGGGCCGGGCACGACGGCAGGCATTTGGGGGAAGTCATGAGAAAGGAATGGGCAGCGACCGCGCTGGCGGTGGCGCTGTTGACGGGTTGCGCCGGTGTCACGACCGGCGTGAGCGCGCTCGGGCAGCCGAACGCGTTCGAATCCGGGGCGCGCGACTACGATTTCGTTCGCACGGCCGCTCAGGCGGACGATGCCGAATACCGGCAGATCGAGACGCTCGTGCGCGACGAACTCGCGCATCGCGGCTTCGACGCGCAGCGAGGCCGGGCCGCGCGCTACCGGCTGTCGATCGCGTACGCGACGCAGCCGGCGTCGGTCGCGGCGACCGCCGACCAGTGCGGTGCGGCAAGCAGCGCGTGCGTGACCGTCGACGGGCCGGCACCGTTGGCGTTGCCGTTCGCCGGCAAGGTGTACCGCCACGTGCTGACGCTGCGTTTCGTCGACGCGAAGTCGGGCGCCGACGTCTATCGCGTGTCGGCGTCGATGCGCGATCGCGATGCGGGCTCGCAGCAGGCCGCGCCGACGCTCGTGAAGAGCGCGCTCGCGAAGCTGCCGTTCGAGCAGGGCGACGGCTGGCTCGTGAAGACGAAAAAAGACGACGCGGGCGCAATGCCAAGCGTCGTCTCGGTGAAGTCGGCCGCCACGCGCTGACGCGCCGGCCGTGAGGTGAGGGCGGGCCCGCCGCGCAGGCGAGGCCGGCCCGTGCCGCGTTCAGGCAGCCGGTTGCCCGTTGCCGCGCGTGCGCAGGTACGCGTCGAACTCTGCGCCGACTTCCGGGTGGCGCAGCGCGAATTCGACCGTCGCCTTCAGGTAGCCGAGCTTGCTGCCGCAGTCGTAGCGCGTGCCGTGGTACTTGTACGCCAGCACCTGTTCATCGGCGAGCAGCGCCTGGATCGCGTCGGTGAGCTGCAGTTCGCCGCCCGCGCCCGGCTTCAGCGCGCGCAGGTGTTCGAAGATCCGCGGCTTCAGGATGTAGCGGCCGACCACGCCGAGGTTCGACGGCGCGACTTCCGGCGCCGGCTTCTCGACGATCGCCGACATCTTGACGATCGACTCTTCCCATTCCTTGCCGTCGACGATGCCGTACGACTTCGTCTCCGACGGCGGGATCTCTTCCACGCCGATCACCGAGCTGTGATAGTGGTCGAACACATCGACCATCTGCTTCATCACGGGCGGGTTGCCGTCGAGCAGGTCGTCGGCGAGGATCACCGCGAACGGGTTGTCGGCGACGAGCTTCTCCGCGCACAGCACCGCATGGCCGAGGCCGAGTGCTTCCGGCTGGCGCACGTAGAAGCAGTCGACGTGGCTCGGCTTGATGCTGCGCACGAGTTCGAGCAGTTTCTCCTTGCCGCGCGCCTCGAGTTCGGCCTCGACTTCGTACGACTTGTCGAAGTGATCCTCGATCGCGCGCTTGCTGCGCCCGGTCACGAAGATCATCTCGGTGATGCCCGCGGCGATCGCTTCCTCGACGGCGTACTGGATCAACGGCTTGTCGACGACGGGCAGCATTTCCTTCGGGCTCGCCTTCGTTGCCGGGAGGAACCGCGTGCCGAGACCGGCAACGGGGAATACCGCCTTGGTGACTTTCAACATGATCGAACCTTTATTCCTGTAATCGACTTGTCAGACAGTCTATGTTCACGTTCCGATTATAGTGAACGCAAACGACCTTACCGTTTGTTACGCAGGCAACCGATCGAGCTGAGCGCGCAGTTTGTCCAGCGTGCTCTGGAATTCCGCGACGCGCTTCTGCTCCTGTTCGACCACGGCCGGTGGCGCTTTCGCGACGAACGCCTCGTTGCCGAGCTTCGCGTTGCACTTCGCGATCTCGCCCGTCAGGCGCGCGATTTCCTTCGACAGGCGCTCGCGTTCGGCAGCGACGTCGATTTCCACCTTCAGCACCAGCTTGTTCGGGCCCACGATCGCGATCGGCGCGCCGTGCGCCGCCTGGTCGAGCGTGGCTTCGTCTGCCAGGATCTGCACTTCCGACAGGCGGGCGAGGGCCTGGACGTACGGCGCGAACGAGCGCAGGCGCTCGGCATCGCCGGCCGCGAGCAGCGGCACCTTGGTCGCCGGCGACAGGTTCATCTCGCCGCGCAGGTTGCGGCACGCGTCGACGATCGCCTTCAGGTCGGCCGCCCATTGCTCCGATGCCTCGTCGATCTTCTGCAGGTTCGCGACCGGATACGCCTGCGTCATCAGCGACGCTTCGCCCTCGGCCTTGCCTTGCGGATAACGGCCGGCGAGCGGCGCGACCTTCTGCCAGAGCGCTTCGGTGATGAACGGAATGATCGGGTGCGCGAGGCGCAGCACCGTTTCCAGCACGCGCAGCAGTGTGCGGCGCGTCGCGCGTTGCTGTTCCGGCGTGCCGTTCTGGATCTGCACCTTCGCGAGTTCGAGGTACCAGTCGCAGTACTCGTCCCACACGAACTTGTAGATGCTGGTGGCGATGTTGTCGAAGCGGTAGTCGGCGAAGCCCTTCGCGATGTCGGCCTCGGTGCGCTGCAGGAGCGACACGATCCAGCGGTCGGCCGCCGAGAAGTCGAGGTAGCCGCCGGGGCCGCAGTCGCCCGCGCCGCAGACTTCCGGCTTGTCGGCGCCGCAGTCGTGGCCTTCGCAGTTCATCAGCACGAAGCGCGTGGCGTTCCACAGCTTGTTGCAGAAGTTGCGATAGCCTTCGCAGCGCGCAAGGTCGAAATTCACGTTGCGGCCGAGCGTCGCCATCGACGCCATCGTGAAGCGCAGCGCGTCGGTGCCGAACGCGGCGATGCCGTCCGGGAATTCCTTGCGCGTCTTCTTCTCGATGGTGGCGGCCTGTTTCGGGTTCATCAGGCCCGTCGTGCGCTTCGCGACCAGCGTTTCGAGGTCGATGCCGTCGACGATGTCGATCGGGTCGAGCGTGTTGCCCTTGCTCTTCGACATCTTCTGGCCTTCCGCGTCGCGCACGAGGCCGTGCACGTAGACGGTGTGGAACGGCACCTTGCCGGTGAAGTGCGTCGTCATCATCACCATCCGGGCGACCCAGAAGAAGATGATGTCGAAGCCCGTGACGAGCACCGACGACGGCAGGAAATGCTTCAGCTCAGGCGTTTCGTTCGGCCAGCCGAGCGACGAGAACGGCACGAGCGCCGACGAGAACCACGTGTCGAGCACGTCCTCGTCGCGCTTCAGCGCGCCCGTGTAGCCCTGCGCGGCGGCCTTCGCGCGCGCATCTTCCTCGTTGCGTGCGACGAACACCTCGCCGTTCTCGCCGTACCATGCGGGAATCTGGTGGCCCCACCACAGCTGGCGCGAGATGCACCAGTCCTGGATGTTCTCGAGCCACTGGTAGTAGGTGGTCGTCCAGTTTTCCGGCACGAACTTGATCTGGCCGTTGCGCACGACGTCGAGCGACGTTTCGGTGATCGACTTGCCCGGGTTGAACGTGCCTTCCGGCGCCGGCTTCGTCATCGCGACGAACCACTGGTCGGTCAGCATCGGCTCGATCACGACGCCCGTGCGGTCGCCGCGCGGCACCATCAGCTTGTGCGGCTTCACGGAGTCGAGGAAGCCTTCCGCATCGAGGTCGGCGACGATCGCCTTGCGCGCGTCGAAGCGGTCGAGGCCGCGATACTGCTCGGGGCCGTTGTCGTTGATCTTCGCGTCGAGCGTCAGGATCTCGATCGGCGTGAGGTTGTGGCGTAGGCCGACCTGATAGTCGTTGAAGTCGTGCGCGGGCGTGACCTTCACGACACCCGTGCCGAACTCGCGGTCGACGTAGTCGTCGGCGATCACCGGGATCTCGCGGCCCGTCAGCGGCAGCGTGACGAGCTTGCCGATCAGGTGCGCGTAGCGCTCGTCTTCCGGATGGACCATCAGCGCGACGTCGCCGAGCATCGTCTCGGGACGCGTCGTCGCGACGGTCAGCGAGCCCGAGCCGTCGACGAGCGGGTAGCGGATGTGCCACAGGTGGCCGTTTTCCTCCTCGCTCGCGACCTCGAGATCCGACACCGCGGTGAGCAGCACCGGATCCCAGTTGACGAGGCGCTTGCCGCGGTAGATCAGGCCCTGTTCGTAGAGCGTGACGAACACGTCGCGCACGGCGGCCGACATCTTGTCGTCCATCGTGAAGTATTCGCGCGACCAGTCGGGCGACGCGCCGAGGCGGCGCACCTGGCCGGTGATCGTCGAACCGGATTTTTCCTTCCATTCCCACACGCGCTCGACGAACTTCTCGCGGCCGAGGTCGTGGCGCGACACGCCCTGTGCGTCGAGCTGGCGCTCGACGACGATCTGGGTCGCGATCCCCGCGTGGTCGGTGCCGGGCAGCCACAGTGTGTTCTCGCCGAGCATCCGGTGGTAGCGGGTGAGGCCGTCCATGATCGTCTGGTTGAACGCGTGGCCCATGTGCAGCGTGCCCGTCACGTTCGGCGGCGGCAACTGGATCGAGAAATCGGGGCGGGCCGGATCGAAGGCCGGGGCCGCATAGCCGCGCTTTTCCCACTCCGGCCCCCATTGGGACTCGATGGTGCGGGGCTCGAAACTCTTCGCAAGCGTGTTGTCGCTCATGGTGGAAATCTGCCGAAAAATGCGTGAATTGGATGCCGAATCTGACAATTATAAATGGATGCACATCGGCCAGCCATCGCTGGCCCGTGCGGGCGGGTCGCAGGGGCGCCGCAACGCGCGCGACGGCATGCGGCGGAGCGGATCGGAAACGGCATCGCGCGGCCGACTTATAATGGCGGGTCCGCATTTTTCTCGCACGCCCGCTGCCGCTCCATGCCCGATCTGCTCGCCAATCTGAACCCTGAACAATACGCCGCCGTCACGCTGCCGAACGAACCGGCGCTGATCCTCGCGGGGGCGGGCAGCGGCAAGACCCGCGTGCTGATCACGCGCATCGCGTGGCTGATTCAGCAGGGATACGCGTCGCCGGCCACCGTGCTGGCCGTCACCTTCACGAACAAGGCCGCGCGCGAAATGATGGCGCGGCTGTCGGCGATGATGCCGATCGACACGCGCGGCATGTGGATCGGCACGTTCCACGGGCTGTGCAACCGGATGCTGCGCACGCACTGGCGCGACGCCGGCCTGCCGCAGACCTTCCAGATCCTCGACACGGCCGACCAGTTGTCCGCGATCAAGCGGCTGATGAAAGCGGCGAATGTCGACGACGAAAAATATCCGCCGAAGAACGTCCAGTACTTCATCAACAACGCGAAGGAGCAGGGGCTGCGTCCCGACAAGGTCGACGCGTCCGACAACTTCAACCGCAAGTTCGTCGAGCTCTACCAGGCGTACGACCAGCAGTGCCAGCGCGAGGGCGTCGTCGATTTCCCCGAGCTGCTGCTGCGCTGCTATGAGCTGCTCGCGTACAACGCGCCGCTGCGCGCGCACTACCAGGCGCGCTTCAAGCATATTCTCGTCGACGAGTTTCAGGACACCAACAAGCTGCAGTACGCGTGGCTCAAGATGCTCGCGGGCGGCGAGAACGCGATCTTCGCGGTCGGCGACGACGACCAGTCGATCTACGCGTTCCGCGGTGCGAACGTCGGCAACATGCGCGACTTCGAAGACGAATTCCGCGTGCGCAACCTGATCAAGCTCGAGCAGAACTACCGGTCGCACGGCAACATCCTCGACGCGGCGAACCAGCTGATCTCGAACAACTCGCATCGCCTCGGCAAGAACCTGCGCACCGACGCCGGCCATGGCGAGCCCGTGCGCGTGTACGAGGCGAGCACCGATGCGCAGGAAGCCGGCTGGATCGTCGAGGAGATCCGCTCGCTGATCAACACCGGGATGTCGCGCAGCGAGGTTGCCGTCCTGTATCGCAGCAATGCGCAGTCGCGTGCGATCGAGCACACGCTGATGACGTCGGGCATCCCGTATCGCGTGTACGGCGGCCTGCGCTTCTTCGAGCGCCAGGAAGTGAAGCACGCGCTCGCGTACCTGCGCCTGATCGACAACCCGAACGACGACACCGCGTTCGTGCGCGTCGTGAATTTCCCGACGCGCGGGATCGGCGCGCGCTCGATCGAGCAGCTCGCGGACGCCGCGCGCCTGTACGACTGCTCGATGGCCGCGGCGATCCCGTACGTCACCGGCAAGGCCGGCACGAGCCTCGGCGCGTTCGCGAACCTCGTCGCGAAGATGCGCGCCGAGACGCAGCAGATGAGCCTGCCGGAAACGGTCGAATACGTCGTGCGCGCGAGTGGCCTCGCCGATTTCTACCAGGGCGAGCGCGAAGGCCAGGACCGCCTCGAGAACTTGCAGGAACTCGTGAACGCGGCCACCGCGTTCGTCAGCGAGGAAGGTTACGGGCTCGATGCGCCGGCCCGCTCGATTCCGCTGCGCGCGGGCGCGATCGCGGCGCCGGAGCTTGGCGTGGACGCGGACGATCCGACAGTCGACGTGCTCGATCCGGCGCCGCTCGGCGACCCGGCGCAGAACCCCGACACGATGACGCCGCTCGCGGGCTTCCTGTCGCACGCGTCGCTGGAAGCCGGCGACAACCAGGCGCAGGCCGGCCAGGACGCGGTGCAGCTGATGACGGTGCACGCGGCGAAGGGTCTCGAATTCTCGGCCGTGTTCATCACCGGCCTCGAGGAAGGGCTGTTCCCGCACGAGAACAGCGTGCTCGAATCGGATGGTCTCGAGGAGGAGCGGCGGCTGATGTACGTCGCGATCACGCGCGCGAAGGAGCGGCTCTACCTGTCGTTCGCGCAGAGCCGGATGCTGCACGGCCAGACGCGATACAACGTGCGCTCGCGCTTTTTCGACGAATTGCCGGAGCACGTGCTGAAGTGGCTCACGCCGAAGGTCGAGGCGGGTTCGCGCTGGGGCGGCCGCTCGGACAACGCCGGCTGGGGGCGCGACTGGTTCGCGCGGCCGGGCGGCGGCAGTCGCGAGCAGGTCGTCGACGCGGCGGTCTCCGCGCCGCTGCCGGCGTTCGCGAACAAGCAGCGCGCGGCCGACACCGGCTTCCGCATCGGCCAGCAGGTATTTCATACCAAGTTCGGCGAGGGGACGGTCACCGCGCTCGAAGGCAACGGCGCCGATGCGAAGGCGCAGGTGAAGTTCAAACGTCACGGCGAGAAGTGGCTCGCGCTGGCGGTCGCGAAACTGCAGGCGGTGGAATGATGAGCATCGCCATGACTGAAACGGTTTCGACGCGCCCGCTCGGCATTCTGGCAGCGCTGCCCGAGGAACTCGGCGACCTGATCGCCGCGATGCGTGCCGAAGGCGCGATGAAGACGATCACGCTCGGTCTTCGCGATTATCACATCGGCACCGTGCACGGCGCGGCCTGCGTCGTCACGCTCGCGCGGGTCGGCAAGGTTGCGGCCGCCGCGACGGTCAGCGCACTGATTCATGTGTTCGGCGTGTCCGGCATCGTATTCACCGGCGTCGCCGGCGGCGTGTCGCGCACGGTACGCGTCGGCGACGTGGTCGTCGCCGATCTGCTGCTGCAGCACGATCTCGATGCGTCGCCGCTGTTTCCGCGCTACGAGGTGCCGCTGCTCGGCATCACGCGGTTCGCGACCGATGCGGCGCTGACGGCTCGTCTGAAGGCCGCGTGCACGATGTTCGTCGCCGAGGAGGGCGCGCAGTTCGCCGAGCGTTTCGGGCTGGCGGGTGCGACGTTGCATGGCGGGCTGATCATCAGCGGCGACCGCTTCGTGTCGAGCGAGCGGGAAGTCGTCGCGCTGCGCGACGCGCTGCCGGACGCGCTCGCGGTCGAGATGGAAGGTGCGGCGATCGCGCAGGTGTGCGCCGAGCACGACGTGCCGTTCGCCATCGTGCGCACGATCTCGGACACGGCCGACGATCATGCGACGCAGTCGTTCTCGCACTTCCTGTCGGCGATCGCGAGCAGCTATTCGTCCGGCATCCTCAAGCGTTTCCTTTCGCTGCATGCGACGACGGCGGCCTGAAGCCGCCGTCGCACGTTCCCTTCGACTCGGTCGGCCGCGGCACACATGCCGCGGCCGGTTCGTCACGTCTTCTTGCGCCGGCTGCTTTCGAGGTTCGGCAGGAACACCGTCAGCACGCCGATCAGCGGCAGGAACGAGCACACCTTGTAGACGAATGTGATGCTCGTCGCATCCGCGAGCTGGCCGAGCACGGCCGCACCCACGCCGCCCAGGCCGAACGCGAAGCCGAAGAACAGGCCCGCGACCATCCCGACCTTGCCGGGCATCAACTCCGTCGCATAGACGAGGATCGCGGCGAACGCCGATGCCAGCACGACGCCGATGATCACGCTCAGCACGCTTGTCCAGAACAGGTTCGCGTACGGCAGCAGCAGCGTGAACGGCGCGACACCGAGGATCGACACCCAGATCACGTACTTGCGGCCGATCCGGTCGCCAACCGGCCCGCCGATCAGCGTGCCGGCCGCGACTGCCGCGAGGAACACGAACAGGTGGATCTGCGCGGCCTGCACCGACAGGTGGAACTTGTCGATCAGGTAGAACGTGAAATAGCTGTTGATGCTTGCGAGGTAGAAGTACTTCGAGAAGACCAGCAGCACCAGCACGCCGATCGCGGCGAGCACGCGGCCCTGCGACAGCGTCGGATGGCCGGCCGCCGCGGCCTTCTTCTTCATCGACGGATGCTTCTTGTACCAGTGGCCGATCTGCGTGAGGACGACCATCGCGACGAGCGCGGCCGCCGAGAACCACGCAATGCTGTGCTGGCCGTGCGGAATGATGACCAGTGCTGCGAGCAGCGGCCCGAGTGCCGAACCTGCGTTGCCGCCGACCTGGAACAGCGACTGCGCGAGCCCGTGCTGGCCGCCCGATGCCATCCGCGCGACGCGCGACGATTCCGGATGGAACACCGACGAGCCGCAGCCGACCAGCGCCGCCGCCGCCAGCAGCATCGGGAAGTTCTGTGCGGCCGACATCAGCAGCAGCCCCGCGAGGGTGAAGCCCATCCCGACCGGCAGCGAATACGGCTTCGGCCGCTTGTCCGTGTACAGGCCGACAAGCGGCTGCAGCAGCGACGCGGTGATCTGGTAGGTCAGCGTGATCAGGCCGATCTGCGCGAACGACAGCGCGAACTGACTCTTGAGCATCGGATAGATCGCGAGGATCAACGACTGGATCATGTCGTTGAGCATGTGCGAGAAGCTGATCGCGCCGAGCACGGGGTAAACGGTACGCGGAGCGGGTGGGGCAGACGGCTGGGCTGCGGCTGCTGCGCCGGCGCCCGTATCGAGGCTGGTTTCCATGTGAGCTGAGCGAGTTGAGGTGGCGGGACGCGCTCTGATGGGGATCGGCGCGTTCGAATCGTTGTTGCGTCAAAGAAGTGTAATGTGGCGTATCGAGAATGTCAGGACAAGTTTTGTCGCGATTCGGACATTGCCGTGACGATTCGGCCATGACGCGTTTTTGGCCAGGTATAACGCTGCGACGCTGCGGCGGGTCCGCCTTTCATCGGTCGCGCGGGACCGGATCGGTGTTTGCCCGGACTCAAGGTGCGCCGATGGCGGCCGTAGAACGACGCAGCGACATCACAGGTGCGCCACGTGCGGCACCGGCCACGAGCCGGGCGAGCGCAGGGCGCGCGGCATGGCGGGCCATCGCGGGAATGCCGGCCGCCGGAACCGACCTTTCCGGCGGCATGATCAATACGGGGAAATATCGATGAAAGCAGCTTCATTGCATCCGCGGCCGGTTGCGGCCGCCGCCGCATCCAACGCAGCCGCCAGGCCCGCCCCACGGCGCGCGCACGCAGCCCGGCGCGAACGCCGGTCGTGGACGGTCAAGGCGACGTTGCGCGCGGCCTTCGCGATCGTGCTGGCCGGCACGCTCGCAATCGGCGTGTTTTCGTTGTGGCAGATCAGCCGGCTGAACGCGTCGATTGCGTCGGTCTATGAGCAGGGGCACGTCGCGAGCCGGGCGGCGGCGGAGGTGCGCGCCGAGGTGCTGCGCGCGAGCCGCGCGCAGAAGATGCTGCTGACCGCGACCACTGCGAAGGAGCGCGACGATCTGGGCGCAGAGGTTGGCGCGGGGCTCGCGTCGATCGGCCAGGCGCTCGCGACGCTGCAGCGATACGCCGATCCGTCCGATGCGGACGATTCCGCGCGACTGCGCGGGTTCTCGATGGCGGTAGGCACGTGGAGCGGCCATCTGCGCGATTTCGTCACGCTCGTGCAGGCGCAGCCGCTCGACCTGTCGCAGATGAACTGGCAAGTCGGCACGCAGGACGTGTCGCTGCTGGTCGAGACCGGCAAGCTCGAGAAGCTCGTCGCGATGCTCGTGAAGACGCGCGGCGCGAAGTCGAAGGCGACGCTCGATGCGTCCGCAACGATCTTCTCGTCGTCGTTCGCGATGATCGCGGCGATGACGGCCGCGCTGATCGTGCTGGCGATCGCGATTGCCGAAGGGGTCGTGCGCCGCCTCGCGTCACAGCTCGGCGGCGAGCCCGCGGACGCGAAGGCGATCGCCGCCGACATCGCGCGCGGCGACCTCACACGGCAAATACCGCTCGGCCGGCACGACCGCGACAGCATGGTGCGTGCGCTGTCCGAGATGCAGACCGGGCTCGCGGCGACCGTCGGCGAGATCGCCGTCAGCGCCGAGGCGATCGCGGCCGCGTCGGGCGAGATCTCGACCGGCAACCTTGACCTGTCGCGGCGCACCGAGCAGCAGGCCGTCGCGCTGGAGCGCACCGCGGCCAGCATGGAGGAACTCACGTCGACGGTGCGGCAGAATGCCGAGAACGCGCGGCAAGCGAGCGCGCTGGCGGCCAATGCGTCGGCCGTCGCGGAGGCGGGCGGCGAAGTCGTCGGGCGCGTGGTCGCGACGATGAGCGAGATCGACGACAGCGCGAAGAACATTCGCGACATCATCGGCACGATCGAGGGGATCGCGTTCCAGACCAACATTCTCGCGTTGAACGCCGCGGTCGAGGCGGCGCGCGCGGGTGAGCAGGGACGCGGTTTTTCGGTGGTCGCGGGCGAGGTGCGGCTGCTTGCGCAGCGCGCGGCGACCGCGGCGAAGGAGATCCGTGCGCTGATCGGCGCGTCGGTCGAACGCGTCGCGAACGGCGCGGCGCTCGCGCACGATGCGGGCCGCACGATGAACGACGTGGTGCGGGCGGTCAAGCGCGTGACCGACATCATCGGCGAGATCTCCGCAGCGTCGGACGAGCAGAGCGCGGGGATCGACGAGATCGGCCGCGCCGTCACGCAGATGGATGCCGGCACGCAGCAGAACGCGGCGCTCGTCGAACAGGCGGCCGCAGCAGCGAATGCGCTCGACGAGCAGGCGCAGGCGCTCAAGTCGCTGGTCGGACGCTTTCGCATCGCGGCCTGAGCGTCGCTCCGTCCCACGCCGTCGCGAGCCATCCGTGAGCGACGCGCAGGCTGGCGGGCTGCTGTCGATCGGTGACTTTCCGTGCAGTCGGCCCGCACGCAATCCCTTACAATGCGCCTCCACATAGATGGGGGCCAGACTCGCTCGGCGTGCGGTCGCACCGACTCCGGTGCGACCGCACGCCGAGCGAGTCGTAACAATGACAATGACGATTTACCTGACGGGATACGTGTGGATGCTCGCGTCCGCCGCGATCGGAATGCGCACGCGCACGGCCGCGTGGCGATGGCTCGCGGCGGGCATCGCGCCGGCCGCCGCGTTCGCCGTGCTGCGGGGCCGGACGGGCACCGACACGGCGATCTACCACGACATCATTACCGGCATCTGGAGCGGCAACCTGAAGGTCGTACCGCGCACGCTCGAACCGGGCTTCGTCTGGCTCGTGCGCGCGCTCGAGTGGCTCGGGCACGATCCGTACATCGCGATGGCGATCCTGTCGCTGCTGGTCGTCGTCGCGTGCGTGGCCGCGTTCGGCCGGAGCGCCGAGGACGCATGTGTGTTCGCCACGCTGATCTTTCCGCTGTTCTTCTACGACATGGCGATGAGCGGCTTGCGCTACGGCGTCGCGTTCTGTGTCGCGAAGCTTGCTTCGGACGCGTGGGCGCGCAGGCGGCACGGCGCGTCGTTCGCGTTCGCGGCCGCGGCGACCAGCATGCACGTGTCGGCGGCGCTGCTTGTCGTGCTGCTGCAGATCGGACGGTTGCGCCGGCTGCGCTACGCGGGGCTGGCGGTCGCGATCGGCGGCGTGCTGTTCGCGATGCATCACGACGCGCTGCTCGCGAAGGTCGGCCTGTATGCGGCGTTCACGCCGCCCGCGCAGATATCGGGCGGCGCACCGCTCGGCCTTGCGATGCTGACGCTCGCTGCCGGCTGGGTGCTGCTGGCGCGCATGCCGCGCACGCTCGTGTTCCTGTTCGTCTGCGAGATCGCGAGCTTCGCGCTCGCGCGGGTCAGCTATGCGGGGCTGCGTTTCCAGTGGCTCGTGCTGTTCGCAATGGGCTGTCAGTTCGTGCCGCTACAGCATGTGCCGGGGATCCGACGCCGGCACGTCATCGTTGCGCTGGCCGTGATCGGCGCCGTCGGCTTCGCGATGCGAATGCGCAACATGCTCGGCGAATACGGGCTTGGCCCGTCGCCGTTCCTGCCTTACCGGTTCTTCTGGGAATGACGCGGCCGGGTGCGGTGGCGCCCGGCCGGAGTGCCGTCACGACTTCTTCTGCTTGTCCGGATCGATGATGACCGTGCAGGTCGTGCCCGCCGACAGCACCACGTCGGCCGGCACTTCGTCGATGCGGATGCGCACCGGCACGCGCTGCGCGAGGCGCACCCAGTTGAAGGTCGGGTTCACGTCCGCGACGAGGTCGCGGCTTTGCGGGTTGTCGCGATCGTAGATGCCGCGCGAGATGCTCTCGACATGGCCCTTCATCACGCCGCCGCTCATCAGCCGCATCTCGGCCGGTGCGCCGACCTTCACGCGCGGCAGCTTGGTTTCCTCGAAGTAGCCGTAGACCCAGAACGAATGGCTGTCGACGATCGCGAGCTTCGCCTGGCCGGCCACCGCGTAGTTGCCCTTGAACGTCTGCAGGTTCGTGATGTAGCCGTCGACCGGCGCGACCACGCGCGTGCGTTCGAGATTGAGCTTCGCGGCGTCGAGCGCGGCGATTGCCTGCTGGTACTGCGCGTCGGCGCTCGATGCGCTGTGCGCCGCGTTCTCACGGTTTTCCTTCGACACGACGAGCGCGTCGAGGTCGGCACGACGGGCCGCGTCGTCGCGGCGCATCTGCAGTTCCGCGCGGCGGGCGGCGACGGCCGCCTGCGCCTGCTCGACCGCGATCTGATAGTGCGACGGGTCGATCTGCATGATCAGGTCGCCTTTTTTCACGAGCTGGTTGTCATGCACCGGCAGCTCGACGATCGCGCCCGACACGTCCGGCGCGACGTTGACGATCTCGGCACGGACGCGCCCGTCGCGCGTCCAGGGATCGTCCATGTAGTGCACCCACAGCGAGCGCCCGATCAGGATCGCGACGAGAAGGATGACGGCGGTCGCGACGAAGCCGAAGAGTTTTCTGAGAATCATGATGGTTCGGAATCAACGGTAAACGGCAAGACTCAGTCCGCCGCAAATGCAGACGAGAAGGCACGCGCGGAACAGCGACGGGTGCCAGACGAGACGGTAGAGGCCCGTGTAGGCAAGCAGGCGGTCGACGGCCCAGGTCGCCAGCGCGCCCAGGACGAACATCAGGACCACCGTGGGCATGTAGGCATCGAGAATGGCGATTTCACGCGGCATCATGACGAGGCTCCTTGTTGGGGACGCACGGGGTGACTGCGGTTGAGCGGCTCGAGGGGCGATTCCGGATCGAGCAGCGCCGTGCGTACGAAATGCAGATGACTCAGGATGCGCTGCAGCCGATGACGCTCCTCGCGCGACGGCGTGAACGCATCGAGCGTCTGCCGGGTCGCGTCGATCGCGGCGTTGACCGCGTCGAGCGTCGCGTCGAAGCGCGCTGCGTTCGGCTTGCGGAACAGCGCGGACAGCGCGGTTCGCATCGTCTCGATCGCGCGTCGCCACGGTGTCGTCGGCGCATAGCGCGGGTCGGACGGCAGCGTCGCCAGTTCGGTGCGCAGGTCGAGCGCCGCATTGCCCGTCTCCAGCACCGCGAACATCCAGCGCAGCGCGTCGCGCTGCACGTCGGGCTGGTCGGCCGATAGCGTGTGCGCCTGGAACATCAGGTCGCGCGCGCCGCTCTCGAAGCGCGTGCGCAGTCCGGCCAGACGTGCGTGGCACGCGGCGACCACCTGGTGGCGCAGGTCGGCGAACAGCCGCTTCTTGAGCCACGGCGCGGTCGGCGGAAACAGCACCGCGAACGCGATCGCCGAGACCAGCATCGACAGCACCAGCGCGAGCGCATCGTTCATGAAGCTCATCGGGTCGTAGTGCGTGATGTTGTCGGGGCCGGCGAGGAAGCTGAAGAAGATCAGGTAACCCATCCCGTAGCCCGCGAGCTTCGGCTTCAACGTCATGAAGATGCCGATCGCGAGCAGCGGCGCGAGGGCCGCGCACAGCAGCGGGAAGCCGTCGATGTGCGGGTAGATGCCGAATGTCAGCAGGAAGCCCGTGCATACGGCCAGCGCGGTACCCATGCCCATCTGGGCAGACATCGCGGTCGGGCGCGGCGTCGACGACGCGAGCGCGCAGGTGGCCGCGGCCGTCAGCGTCATCGTCACGCCGCTCGGCCACGCGGTTTCGATCCAGAACCAGCCGAGCACCAGGATCACGGTCGCGGTGCGAATCGCCGCGATCACCATCGCCGTCACGTTGGTGCGCGGTTCGTAGCGCTCGATCCAGCGTTCGCGCTCGTGCGTCGGGGTCGACAGCGACGCATAGGTCGCCGCGTATTCGTGCAGGTCCGTGATGAAGCGGTACAGCAGCTCGGTGGCCGTGTCGAAGTCGAGCAGTGGAAAATCCGGTTGCGTCTCGAGCGCGGCGCGCGTCACGCGGATGCGGCGCGGCAGCGCGTCGCGCCACGCGAGCAGCTGTTCAGCCGCGAGCGCGGCGTCGGCCGACGAGCGTACCGGTTCGCCATTGCGCGTCAGAAGTGGCGCGATTTCGCGGAAGTACGGCTCGATCGCATCGATCGCGGCCTGCGCGCCGGCTGCGCGCAGCCGGTTCATCAACTGGTGCAGTGCGTGGAAGCGGCTCGATACGCTCATGAACTCGCTGTTCAGCCGCGCGAGGCGGCCGCTGCGCATCCGCGTGTCCGGATCCTCGAACACGGCCATGCTGCGTGCCGCTTCGAAGCCGACCACGTCTGCGACGAAGCGCGCATGGATGGTTTCGATGTGCGCGCGGTCGAGCTGGCCCGACAGCGCCGCCGCGACGTAGTCGACGAAGCTGCTGAAGCGCTTGCGCACGGTCGTGCGCATCTGCTCGCCGGTGTACTGCGGAAACACCAGCGCGCTGACGACGCCTGCCGACACGATCCCGACCATGATCTCGGCGACCCGCGTCATCGCGCTCATGAACGCGCCGTCCGGATGTTGCGATGCCGGCAGCCCGATCAGCGCGGTCGTGTAACCGGCGAGCAGGAAGCCGTAGCTGCGGAAGTTGCGGTTGCGCGCGGCGCCGGCCGTGCACAGGGCGACCCACAGCGCGACGGCCAGCAGGAACAGCTGCGGCTGCTGCGGGAACAGCCCGACGAACGTGAGCGTCGCGATCAGCCCGAAGATCGTGCCGGCGACCCGGTAGAAGCTCTTCGCGAGCACCGCGCCGCTTTGCGGCTGCATCACGATGAACACCGTGGTCATCGCCGTCTTCGGCGCGGGCAGGTCGAGCCGCATCGACACGCCGGTCGCGATGAACGCGGCGAGCAGTGCCTTGAACAGATAGAGCCACGCGGCGCCGTCGCTGCGGGCCCAGTCGCCGAATGCGGCGGACCAGGTCGCGAGCGGGCCGGCGGCGTGGGTGGAAGCGGGGGAGGAGGCGGACATGGCGATTGCTCCGCGTTACCGTGCGGCCGGCGCGGCACTCGCGGCGGCTTCGTGGTGCGGCGGATGGCCGCCCTGAGCGTCCGTTTCCGTTTCGACGCCGCCGCCGAGCGCGGCCATCAGCTGTGCGTGCGCGGCGAGGCGTTCCGCGTCAATGCGGGCCGCCGTCTCCTGCGCGCGCAGCAGTTGCTGTTGCGCGACCAGCACGTTCACGTAATCGGTTAGCCCGCGGCGGAAGCCTTCGCGCGACAGCTGGTAGCTGCGGTCGTTGGCGGCGACCGAGCGCGCGGCGTCCTTCTTCTGCGTATCGAGCGAGCGGATCCGCACGACCTGGTCGGCGATGTCCTTGAGCGCGCCGACGACCGTCTGGTTGTAGCGCTCGACCGCCTGGTCGTAACCGGCGTCGGCCGCACCGAGTTGCGCGCGCAGGCGGCCGCCTTCGAAGATCGGCAGCGACAGCGCGGGGCCGGCCGTCCAGCCGCCGTTCATCGCCCGCAGGAAGTCGGTGAACGGCGCGGTCACGCCGAAGCCGCCGACCGTCGCGAGCAGATCGATGTTCGGGTAGAACGCAGCTTTCGCGACATCGATGCCCCGTGCCTGCGCGTCGACCATCCAGCGGGCCGCGACGACGTCCGGGCGGCGGCCGAGCAGGTCGGCAGGCATGGCGGACGGCAGGCCGGCCGGCGCGTCGAGCGACAGGCTCGGCCGTTTGATCGCATCGCCGGCGCCCGGGCCCTTGCCCGCGAGCGCGGCGAGCTGGTGGCGCGCGAGCTGGATCGCTTCTTCGTAGCTGTCGATCTGGCGCTCGTAGTCGGGCAGCGTCGATTCGGCCTGACTGACTTCGAGCTGCGTGCCGAGGCCGGCCTGCAGGCGCTTGCGCGCGAGATCGGCCAGTGAGCGCTGGCGTTCGAACGTTTCGTGCGCGAGGTCGAGCAGCGCGTAGTTCATCGACATGCCGACATACGCGCGTACGACGTTGACCTCGAGCTCGAGCTTCGCCGCCCGTGCGTCGGCTGCGGTCGCATGCGCGGTGTCGAGCGCGCGCTCGGTCTCGTTCTTGTCCTTGCCCCACAGGTCGAGGTGGTACGACAGGCCGAGCGTGCCGGTGTTGTTCCACGTGTCGGTGTTGGCGAGCGGCCCCGGGCCGTAGTAGACGTTATCGGGCCAGTGCTGGCGCATCAGCGACAGGTTGCCGTTGATCTGCGGCAATTCCGCCGAACGGGCCACGCGTGCCATCGCCTGCGCTTCGCGAACGCGGGCCTCGGCGGCCGCGAGGGTCGGGTTGCCGGCCTGCGCGGCGGCGATCCACGCGTCGAGCTGCGGGTCGCGGTACGCGCGCCACCAGTCGGACGCGGGCCAGCCCGCGTCGCGGTCCGCCGCGCGGATGGCGGCACCGGCATCGAGCGTGTTCGCTTCGATGCGGGCGGACTGCGGCTTGTTGTCGCCCATGCTCGCGCACCCGGCCATTATTAATGAGACTGCAAGAACCGCCAGTGCCAGCGTCCCTTTTGTTGCCGGAGACCGCACGATTTTCTCCCTTTCGGATATAGATGAGTCGGATGCGATTATATTTTTCAGTGATTCCTGAATAAATGGACAAGGATGCAAGTCATTTTTACGAATCCTGAGATAATATTTGTTCGACCCTGTGCAACAATCCATCCGGATTCAAACGGGTAATGGGATGGATACGCTACAAAACATGCGGGTATTCGTCCGCGTGGTCGACGCGGGAAGCTTTACCGCGGCCGCCCAGCAGATGAATTCGACTACCGCCTACGCGTCGCGCGCCGTGTCGGATCTCGAGGCGCACCTGCGCACGCGCCTCCTGAACCGGACGACACGCCGGATCGCGCTGACCGAGGCAGGCGAGCGCTACCTGCAGCGCTGCGAGCAGATCCTCGCGTACGTCGACCAGGCCGAAGCCGAAGCGGGCGACGCGCACGCGCGCCCATCGGGCAAGCTGAAGGTCCATTGCTTCACGAGCCTCGGGCAGCACTACCTGGTGCCGGCCATCGCGCGCTATCGGCAGCGCTATCCGGACGTGCACGTCGAACTGACGCTCGCGCAGCGGATGCCTGACCTGCTCGACGAGGGGTACGACGTCGCGATCGTCGTCGGCCGCGACCTGCCCGATTCGGGGCTCGTGTCGCAGCGGCTCGGCGAGAGTTACAGCGTCGTGTGCGCGTCGCCCGGCTATATCGACGCGCACGGCGTGCCGCGGACTCCCGCGGATCTCGAGCATCACGTCTGCCTCGGGATGGTCGCGCCGGGCTTTCACTTCGACGAGTGGGCGCTGTCGGGGCCGCGCGGCGACGAGGTGATTCCGGTCACGGCGCCGCCGTTCCGCGTGAACGTCGCAGAGGCGCTCGCGGTGGCCGTGCGGGAAGGGATGGGGATCGGCGGGTTGCCGCTCTATTCGGCGATCGCCGGGCTGCGCAGCGGACACATCGTGCGCGTGATGCCCGAATACCGGTCGCACGTGATGAACATTTACGCGCTGTATCCGTCGCGTCAGTACCTCGACGCGAAAATCCGCACCTGGGTCGATTTTTTGCGCGACGAGTTGCCGCTCACGCTCGAAGCCGACGAAGCCGCGCTCGCGCAGTTCACGGCTGCGACATGAGCGCGCGGTCGCGCCCGATCTGACGAGATTTGTCGTTCGCGCAACACTTTTTTACCCTCGGACGGCGGACAGTTTGATACTGTTCAAATCAGAGAGATTTGGATCTGCCCATACCCGGAGTCGCAATGGATACGCAACTTATGATCGGCCTTGGAATTCTGCTTGGTGCGGCTGCTGCCGCCGCGGCAACGCGCGATCTGCTGCGCGCGATGAAGGCACGGATGAAGCCGGTGCCTGTGCGGGTGCGCCCGTCGTCGAATGGATCGCGCCGCGCCGATCGCTGATCGGACACCTCTCGGATCGGAAAGGGCCGTATCACGCGGCCCGATGGCCGGACGCTCAGCCGAGTTCGACCACTTTGTCCCACGCAAACGCGGGATTTTCCAGCTCGCCGGTGCGCCGGTGGATATAGCCGCGCGGGTTGCACACCACGCGCGTGCCGCTGTCGATCACGTAATCGAATGATGTATGCGTGTGGCCGTGGATCCACAGGTCCACGGGCGGCCGCACGAGTTCAGCCATGTCCGTGACGAATCCCGCCGATGCAAGGTCTTCCGCATAACGCTCGGCCAGCGAGCGCAGGTGCGGCGCATGATGGGTGACGACGATCGTGCGGCCGTCGAACGGCGTCGCGAGCCGTGCTTCCAGCCACGCACGGCCTTGCCGGTGCAGCGCGATCGCGTCGGCCGGCGTGAAATCCCGCTCCGGCGCCTGCGCGGCATGCAGTGCCGCATCGTGCGGCCACGTCACCTGGATCAAGCCCTTGAAATCGAGCATCACACGCATGCCGGCGTCGATCGCGCGTGCGATGCTCGCCTCGTCGGCGCCGAACAGCGAGAAATCGGACCACAGCGTCGTACCCAGCACGCGAAAGCGCTGCGCCGGATCGACGTACACGCCGTTGTTCAGGTAATGCACGTTGTCGATCGCCTGCGCGGCGTCGCGCATCGCGGATTCGAGCGCGCCGAACTCCCCGTCGTAGTACTCGTGGTTGCCCGGCACGTAGATCACCGGCACGTCCGTATCGAACGTTTCGGCGGCCCAGCGCAGGCCTTCCGCGTGATTGTGGATGTCGCCGGCCAGCACGACGAGATCCGCGTCGGCATGCGCGATCGTGTCGGGCTGGTTGCTTTCGAGATGCAGGTCGGACAGGACGCGAACTCTCATGGACATCGCTCCGGGTTGGGGCTTCAGCGCAGGACCTTGCCGGGATTCATCAGCCCGCGCGGGTCGAGCGCGGTTTTCAGCGTGCGCATGAGTGCCGTTTCGACCGGCGACTTGTAGCGCTGCGCGTCGTCGATCTTCAGCTGGCCGATCCCGTGCTCCGCGCTGATCGTGCCGTGGTGGCGGTGCACGTTGTCGTAGACGATGCGATTGATCGGTTTCTGGAATTCCGCGAGGAACGCCTTCGGGTCGCCGCCTTCGGGCGTCTGCACGTTGTAGTGCAGGTTGCCGTCGCCGAGGTGGCCGAACGTGACCATCCGTGCGCCGGGCGCGGCCTGCTGGATTGCCGCATCGGTTTCGTCGATGAAGCGCGCGATCGACGAGATCGGCACCGCGATGTCGTGCTTGATGTTCAGTCCCTCGTCGGCCTGCGCGAGCGGGATGTGTTCGCGCAGGTCCCAGAACGCGCGCGACTGCGCGAGATTTTCCGCGACCACCGCGTCGACCACGAGCCCGGCCTCGAACGCCTCTTCCATCAGCTTCTCGAACAGCGCGCGCGCGTGCGTTTCGCTTTCGTTGTCCGACAGTTCGAGCAGCACCGTCTGCGCATGCGTGCGGTCGAACGGATAGCGCAGTTGCGGATAGTGCTTGCCGACGAGCTGCATGCAGAAGTCGGACATCAGCTCGAAGCCGGTCAGCAGCGGGCCGGCCGCGCGCTGCGCGAGCGCGAGGAAGTCGAGCGCCGCGTGCGGCGACTCGAGCGCGGCCAGCGCGGTGACCTGCGCGGCCGGCAGCGGATGCAGCTTCATCACGGCGGCCGTGATGATGCCGAGCGTGCCCTCCGCACCGATGAACAGGTCGCGCAGGTCGTAGCCCGTGTTGTCCTTGCGCAGGCCGCGCAGGCCGTCCCAGATCTCACCCTGCGGCGTCACGATCTCGAGCCCGAGGCACAGCTCGCGCGCGTTGCCATAGCGCAGCACCGCGGTGCCGCCCGCGTTGGTCGACAGGTTGCCGCCGATCGTGCAGCTGCCTTCGGCAGCGAGGCTCAGTGCGAACAGCCGGCCGCCTTCGCGGGCGCGTGCCTGCACGTCGGCGAGGATCACGCCGGCTTCGACCGTGATCGTGTTGTTGTGCGGATCGAGCGCGCGCACGCGGTTCAGGCGTGCGAGGCTCAGCACGGCCTGGTCGCCGCTCGCGTCAGGCGTCGCGCCGCCGGCGAGGCCCGTGTTGCCGCCCTGCGGCACGAGCGCGACGCCATGCGTGTTCGCGAGCCGGACGAGCGCGGCGACTTCGGCCGTATCGGCCGGTTTCAGCACCGCGCACGCGCGGCCTTTGTAGCGGCGGCGCCAGTCGATCAGGAACGGCTCGGTGTCGTGCGGATCGGTCAGAACGTAGGGGGCGCCGATCGCGTCGCGGCAGGCGGATACGAAGGCTTCGGAAGAATTCATCACGTTCGGTCGCGTAAGGGTCAGGACGCGGCGCGCTGCCGCTTCGCCGCGCGCTTGAACGGCGCGACGTACGCAAGCGCTGCCACGAAGAAGCCGACGGCGAGCGCGGTCTCGCACCAGCCGAGCGTCGCGGACAACCCGCGGTCGGACATGCCGCGCACGATGCCTTCGGCGAAGTAGACGAGGATCAGCATGCTCGCCCACTGCATCGTATAGATGTTACGCCGCCAGACGCCGGGCAGCGCGAGCGCGAGCGGCACGGCCTTGAGCATCAGCGCCGAGCCGCCCGGGCGCAGCGGCGCGAGCCACAGTTCCCACGCGAGCGACAGCGCGATCAGCGCGACGAGGCACGCGGCCGCTGCCTGCGCGTAGCGCGGCCGGGCGGCGACGGCGGGCCGGGCGGGCGCATTCATGCGGCTTCGGCCGCCTGGGCGGCGGACAGGGCCGCCGCCGCGCGGGCGAGCCGCGCGCCGAGCGCGGCCGCGAGCGCCTTTTCGTCGGCCGACAGCCCTTCGGGCGCACTGCGCTCGCGCTGCGACACGTGCGATGCGCCGTACGGCGTGCCGCCGGTGCGCGTCGTGCTGAGCGCGGATTCCGTGTACGGGATCCCGACGATCATCATCCCGTGATGCAGCAGCGGCAGCATCATCGACAGCAGCGTCGATTCCTGGCCGCCGTGCAGGCTGCCGGTCGACGTGAACACGCAGGCCGGCTTGCCGGTCAGCGCGCCCGACAGCCATTGCGGGGTCGTGCCGTCGAGGAAATACTTGAGCGAGGCGGCCATGTTGCCGAAGCGGGTCGGCGAGCCGAGCGCGAGGCCCGCGCATTCCTCGAGGTCGCGGAGTTCCGCGTAGGGCGGGCCGTCGTCGGGGATGTCGGGGGCGGTGGCTTCGCAGACCGTCGAGACGGGCGGCACGGTGCGGATGCGGGCCTGCATGCCGGGCACGCTGTCGATGCCGTTCGCGATCGCGAGTGCGAGATCGCGCGTGGCGCCGTGACGGCTGTAATAGAGGACGAGAATGTCTTTCATGGGCGAGGGGGCCGCGTGCGGCCGCGCGCATGCCCGGTGCAGTCGGCCCCTGCTGGATCGAGCGGCTATTATAGGGGCTGAAGTCGCCGCGCAGCGCGGCGGCCGCGCGCCGTCGCGCACGCGCCATCGAGAAGGAGAAGCCGTTTGCCGAAGTTGAGCGTCGATCTCGACACCCTCAAGCGCCTCGCGCAGTTCGCGGCCCGGCGTAGCGCCGAGGATCGCATCCCGCAAGTGGCGGGTAGCCTCACGTTCACGACGATGCTGGCACTCGTGCCGCTCGTGACGGTCGCGTTCGCGCTGTTCACCGCGTTCCCGATGTTCGCATCGTTTCAGATCTCGCTGCAGGGGTTCCTCGCGGATCACCTGATGCCCGCGCAGTTCAACGTCCAGATCTTCAAGTACCTGAACCAGTTCGCGTCGAAGGCCAAGGGGCTGACGACGGCCGGCCTGATCGTGCTCGTCGTCACGTCGGTGATGACGATGATGACGATCGAGTCCGCGTTCAACCTGATCTGGCGGGTGCGCAAGCCGCGGCCGTTCGCGCAGCGCGTGCTCGCGTACTGGGCGCTGATCACGCTTGGCCCCTTGCTGTTCGGCGTGAGCCTGTCGATCTCGTCGTACCTGTTCACGCAGTCGCTGGCGTTCACCGGCGCCGTGCCGTCGACGTCGATCGTCGAATGGCTGCTCGCGTTCGTGTCGCTGCCGCTGACCGTGCTCGCGTTCACGTTGCTGTACGTGTATCTGCCGAACTGCACGGTCGCATGGCGCGACGCGGTGATCGGCGGGCTGTTCGCTGCCATCGCGTTCGAGCTCGCGAAGCGCGGCTTCGGCTATTACGTGCGGCGCATTCCGACCTATACGGCCGTATACGGCGCGTTCGCGGCGCTGCCGGTGTTCCTGTTGTGGGTGTATCTGAGCTGGTTCATCGCGCTGCTCGGCGCGATGGTGGCGTCCGCGCTGCCGGCGATTCGCGTCGGCCAGTTCCATCGCATCCACTATCCGGGCAGCGACCTGCTCGACGCGCTCGAATTGCTCGCGCGACTGGCTGAGGCGCGCGCGATCGGCAAGGCGGGCTATACCGCGATGCGGCTCGCGACCATGTTGCGCTGCGACATGGAAACCGCGCAGCGGCTGCTGCTGACGATGGAGGAGCGGGAATGGATCGCGCGGCTGGAAAACGGCGAAGTCGCGCCGCGCTACATCCTGCTGGCGAATCCGGAGCAACTGACGCTGGCGCAGCTGTTCGACGTGCTGGTGATCGACCGCACGGAACTGACTTACCAACTGCAGCGACGCCGCAGCCACGTCGAAGGTGCGGCGTTGCTCGAGGTGCTGTCGAACGACAGGTTCGACGTATCGCTTGCGTCGCTGATCGCCGAGCACCGGCTCGCCGGCGTGCAGCCGGCGGAGACCGTGCCGGGGCCTGTGCCCGGCGCGGCGCCCGACCCGCACGCGCGACCGCCGAAAACGGCGTGACGCGCCGCCGGGCGCGCGTTACAGCGGGATCTTCCCGATGCAGATGTCCTTGAACATCACCCAGTCGCCCATCAGGCTGTAGATCGGGTGCCGGAACGTGGCGGGGCGGTTCTTCTCGAAGAAGAAGTGTCCGACCCACGCGAATCCGTAGCCGCACACGACCGCCGCCGGCAGCCACGGCCAGTGGCCCGTCGCGATCGCCATCGCGACGCAGCCGATCACGCCGAGCGAGCCGATGAAGTGCAGCCGCCGCGACGTGAGGTTCTGGTGTTCGTTCAGATAGTACGGGTAGAAGTCAGCGAAGCTGGCGAATTGCTCCGTATGCGTATGCGCCATGGCCGTCTCCTCGGGCCGCTGTCGATGGAGTCATTGTGCGGCGGGCGGCTCGCGTCCGCAAGCGGGGGCGGCCGCGCCGCGCGGGCCCGCGCTTTCCTTTTGACAGGCTTTCCGATAGGATCGAAAGCGGATTTGCATTCAAGCATGAGGGGACTACGATGCGCGTCAGCGATATTCTGAAAGTGAAGGGCAACACGCTGTTTACGGTGACGCCCGATAAGCCGCTGCGCGAAGCGGTCGATACGATGGCCGAACACGATATCGGTTCGCTCGTCGTGATGGAGTACGGCGATCTCGTCGGGATGCTGACGTTCCGCGAGATCATCCTGCGTCTCCACGTGAACGGCGGCGCGATCGGCGACGTGCAGGTGCGCAAGGTGATGGACGAGCCGCTCACGTGCACGCCGGAAACCGATGTCAACGAAGTGCGCCGGATGATGCTCGAGCGCCACGCGCGCTACATGCCGGTGCTCGACAAGAAGGTGCTGATGGGCGTCATCTCGTTCTACGACGTCGCGAAGACGGTCGTCGAGGCGCAAAGCTTCGAGAACCGGATGCTGAAGGCGTACATCCGCGACTGGCCGGAATCGGAAGCCGAAGCGCAGAAGTCGTGAAGCACGTCGCGCCCTGTGCCATGACGCGCGGGCGCTGCCACTCGGCGCGCGGCGGCGCAGGTTCAGCCTGCGCCGCCGTTTTTTCGACAACCATACAAGGCCCGCGCAGCTTCGCCTAGACGACGCGCGCGTATTCCGCATGAGCGATCACACGCAAGTCTCTTCCGCTTCGCGCGGTGAACGGCGCGCCCACGCGTCGCAGTTCGACCTGTTGCGCCAGCGCCGTTTCGCGCCGTTCTTCACGACCCAGTTCCTCGGGGCGCTGAACGACAACGTGTTCAAGATCGGATTCACATCGCTCGTCACCTATCACACCGCGCGGTTCTCGGGCGTCGACGCGAAGACGGCCGCATTCCTGATTTCCGCGATCTTCATTCTGCCGTTCGTGCTGTTTTCGGCTACCTCCGGCCAGATCGCCGACAAATACGACAAGGCGACGCTCACGCGCTTCGTGAAGACCTTCGAGATCGTGCTGATGCTGGTCGGCGCGGCCGGCTTCGTCACGCACAGCGCGACGCTGCTGTATCTGTGCACGTTCATGATGGGGATGCACTCGACGCTGTTCGGCCCCGTCAAGTATTCGTACCTGCCGCAGCATCTCGGCGACCACGAACTGGTCGGCGGCAATGGCCTCGTCGAGATGGGCACGTTCATCGCGATCCTGATCGGGACGATCATCGGCGGTGCGGCCGCGGGCATCGAAGGCAGCGGTGAGCGCGTGCTCGCCGTCAGCGTCGTCGTCATCGCGCTCGCGGGGCGGCTCGTCGCGCAGCGCGTGCCGCCGACGCCTGCGCCGCAGCCCGATCTCGTGATCAACTGGAACCCGCTCAGCGAGACGTGGCGCAACCTCGGGCTCGCGCGACAGAATCGCACCGTGTTCCTGAGCCTGCTCGGCATCTCGTGGCTGTGGTTCGTCGGCGCGACGTTCCTGACGTCATTCTTCAATTTCGCGAAGGACGTGCTGTCCGCGAGCCCCGATGTCGTCACGGTCCTGCTCGCGACGTTCTCGGTCGGGATCGGCCTCGGCTCGCTGCTGTGCGAGCGGCTGTCGCAGCGGCGCGTCGAGATCGGCCTCGTGCCGCTCGGCTCGATCGGCATCAGCGTGTTCGCGATCGAGCTGTATTTCGCCAGCCACTCGCTGCCGTCGCCCGGGCATCTGCTGTCGGTCGGGGAATTCCTGGCCGGTGCGCGCCACTGGCGCATCCTGGCCGACCTGTTCCTGCTCGCGATGTTCGGCGGCTTCTACAGCGTGCCGCTGTATGCGTTGATCCAGAGTCGCAGCGCGCCGACCCATCGTGCGCGGATCATCGCCGCGAACAACATCCTGAACGCGCTGTTCATGATCCTGTCGGCCCTGATGGCGATGGGGCTGACCAAGGCCGGCGTCGACATCCCGGGCCTGTTCCTCGTCACCGCGCTGCTGAACGTCGTGGTCGCGACGTACATCTACCTGCTCGTTCCGGAGTTCCTGCTGCGCTTCGTCGCGTGGGTACTGGTGCACACGTTCTACCGGATTCGCCTCGTGCATGCGGAGCGGATCCCGGAAGAGGGCGCCGCCGTGCTCGTATGCAACCACGTGAGCTACGTCGATGCGCTCGTGCTGGCGGCGGCGAGCCCGCGGCCGATCCGGTTCGTGATGGATCACCGGATATTCAAGACACGCTTGGCGAGCTGGGTGTTCCGGCATGCGAAGGCGATTCCGATCGCGCCGCGCCATGAGGATCCCGACATGCTCGCGCGCGCGTACGACGCGTGCGAGGCCGCGCTGAAGGAGGGTGAACTCGTGTGCATCTTCCCGGAAGGCAAGCTGACCAAGACGGGGGACATCAACATGTTCCACCACGGCATCACCGAAATCCTGAGCCGTACGCCGGCGCCCGTGATTCCGATGGCGTTGCGCGGGCTGTGGGGCAGCTATTTCTCCCGTCATGCGGATGCGCGCATGCCGCGACCCATCAAGCGCGGCGTGATGAGCCGACTGACGCTCGCGGTCGGCGAGCCGATCCCGGCCTCGGTCGCGACACCCGAGGCGCTGCAGGCCGCGGTGACCGAGTTGCGCGGCGCGCGAAAGTGAGCAGGGGCGGGCCCGGCGCGATGCCGCCGGGCCGTGCCGACGGCGGCGAACCGGCCGGTTTGACCGAAGCGGCGCGGGTCGACGGCGCTTGCACCGGGCCGTCTGCGCGGCAGGTCCGTGTGGTCTGAACGGTTCACACGGCCCGCGGGCACGGGACGGCTGGCATAATAGCGGTTTACTTCTTTTTCTCGACCGGCAAACGATCGGCCTGCCAGCGGTCCCGGCAGCGCATCGGTTTGTCCAATTCTCTTTGGGCGGTTCCATCATGTCCGGCAATACCCTCGGCACGCTTTTCACTGTCACGACCTTCGGCGAATCGCACGGTCCCGCGATCGGCTGCGTGATCGACGGCTGCCCGCCGGGAATGGGGCTGACCGAAGCCGACATCCAGGTCGAACTCGATCGCCGCAAGCCCGGCACGTCGCGGCACGTGACGCAGCGCCAGGAGGCGGACGAGGTCGAGATCCTGTCCGGCGTGTTCGAAGGCGTGACGACCGGCACGCCGATCGCGCTGCTGATCCGCAACACCGACCAGCGCAGCAAGGACTACGGCAACATCGTCGAGACGTTCCGCCCCGGCCATGCCGACTACACGTACTGGCAGAAATATGGCATCCGCGACTACCGCGGCGGCGGCCGCTCGTCCGCGCGCCTGACCGCGCCGATCGTCGGCGCGGGCGCGGTTGCGAAGAAATGGTTGCGCGAGCGTTTCGGCGTCGAGGTGCGCGGCTACATGAGCGGTCTCGGCGAGATCGACGTGCCGTTCGTCGACTGGTCGCACGTTCGCGAGAATCCGTTCTTCTCGCCGAACGCGGCGATCGTTCCGGAGCTGGAAGCCTACATGGACGCGTTGCGCAAGGACGGCGACTCGATCGGCGCGCGCATCGACGTCGTTGCGTCGGGCGTGCCGGTCGGCTGGGGCGAGCCGGTATTCGACCGGCTCGACGCGGACATCGCGAAGGCGATGATGAGCATCAACGCGGTGAAGGGCGTCGAGATCGGCGCGGGTTTCGACAGCGTCGCGCAGCGCGGCTCGGTGCACGGCGACGAACTGACGCCGGCCGGCTTCGTCGGCAACCATGCGGGCGGCGTGCTCGGCGGGATCTCGACGGGGCAGGACATCACCGTGTCGATCGCGATCAAGCCGACGTCGAGCATCCGCACGCCGCGCCGTTCGATCACGAAGTCCGGCGAAGAGGCGACGGTCGAAACCTTCGGCCGCCACGACCCGTGTGTCGGCATTCGCGCGACGCCGATCGCCGAGTCGATGCTCGCGCTGGTGCTGATCGACCATGCGCTGCGCCATCGTGCGCAGTGCGGCGACGTCGAGACGCCGACGCCGAAGATCGCGGGCAGCGCGACCTGAAGCAGCGGGGCCGGCACGCGCCGGCTCGACCGATTCGATGCGAAACGGGGCGCCTGGGGCGCCCCGTTTTCATTGGGCCGCTGAATTCGGCGGCGCGGCCGATTCGCGCACCCGCAGCTCCGGCAGTATCGCGCAACCGGGCCCGGCTTCCCCGTGCTCGAGTGCGTCGAGCAACGCGCGGGCGGCCTTGCGGCCGATCGCATCGGTGTCGACCCACATCGTCGTCAGCGCAGGCCGGATTTCGCGAGCCAGCGCGACATCGTCGAAGCCGGTGATCGACAATTGCGACGGCACCTCGAGGCCGATTGCCTGCGCTTCCAGCAGGGCGCCGAGCGCGAGTGCGTCGTTGCCGCAGATCACGGCCGTCGGGCGCGTCGCCCCGCTGTCGGCGATCGCGCGCAGGCTCGCACGCCCGAACGCGATCGTGGCCGGGCCCTCATGCTGGTGGATCGGCCGGACCGCGAGCCCACGCGCGGCGAGCGTGTCGTGGATGCCGCGCAGGCGGGCCTGCACACGATCGTTGTCCGCCGAAGGCTGCATGATGATCGCGAAATCGCGATGCCCGAGGTCGAGCAGGTGCGTGGTCAGTCGCGCGAATGCCACGCGGTTGTCGAAACCGATGCAGCAGTGCGGGCTGTCGTCGCGGTAAGCATAGGTGACGACATACGGCACCCGATGCAGGTCGAGCAGTTCGAATACTTCCGGCGGATAGGCTTCGCCGACCAGCGACACGGCTTCGACGCCGCGCGACAGCATCGCCCGCACCTGCGCGAGCGCCTGTGCCGGGTCGTAATTCGAGCAGCCCAGGAACAGGGTGATGCCGTGCTCGGCCATGACCGCCTGCATGCCCGCTACCTGCGACGCAAACACCTGGTCGTCGAGCGTCGGGATGATCGCACCCGTGATGTGGGTTCGCGTGGATGCGAGTGCTCGGCCGGCCGCGTTGGGAATCCAGTTCAGTGCGCGTGCCGCGTCGCGCACGCGCTGCTGCACGTGGGCCGAGACCTTGCCGGGGTCGTTGTAGACACGCGAAACGGTCGCGGTCGACACGCCGGCGAGTTTCGCGACATCCCCGAGCACCGATCGGCCGCTGCCGCGGCGTGCGCGCGCCGCGCCGCCGCTGGATGGGGGCGTGCTCATTGGTCATCCCCGGGCGCGGCTGCCAAGCAGGCGCCGCGCGTGGTCAAAAACGCCATCGTTTACCCTCGATTCATCGTGGTCACGCTTGCATATCCGGTCGTGCCTGTGCGAATGTAAGCGCTATCTTGATGCTACTCCGTATTATGTCAGACACAGATTGCAGCCGCATTGTGAAATTTTCGTCGACGATGGCCGTTCCGGCTATTTTGTTTGTCGCAAATGTAAGCGGTTACATTGAATGAAGATCCACGCAAAGTCCCCTCGAATCGCGGTCGTCGGCAGCATCAACGTCGACCTCGTCACGCATGCGCCACGGCTGCCCGTGCCGGGCGAAACGCTGCTCGGCACGACGTTCCAGACCGTTCACGGCGGCAAGGGTGCGAACCAGGCGGTGGCGGCGGCCCGTCTGGGTGCATCGGTCGCGATGATCGGCTGCGTTGGCGACGACGCGTTCGGGGCGCGCGTGCACGACGCGCTGGCGGCCGAACGTATCGACGTGACGCACCTGCACCGGATCGACGGGGAGGCAACCGGCGTCGCGACGATCACGGTCGATGCGCAGGGGGCGAACAGCATCGTGGTCGTGCCCGGTGCAAACGCGCGCCTCGATGCCGAATTGATCGACGGGGCGCGCGACGCGATCGCCGGCGCGGCGCTGATGGTGTGCCAGCTCGAGGTGCCGATCGAGAGCGTCGCGCGCGCGATCGGCAGTGCGATCGCACATCGCACGCCGGTGCTGCTCAATCCGGCGCCTGCGCGACCGCTGTTCGACGCATTGCTGGCCCGGATCGACTACCTCGTCGTCAACGAAACGGAAGCGGAGTCGCTGACCGGCATCGCCGTCGGCGACGACGCCTCGGCGGTGCGCGCAGCCGAGGCGCTACGCGCGAAAGGCGTCGGCAACGTGCTGGTCACGCTGGGTGCGCGCGGCGTCTGCTGGCGCGGCAGTGCAGGGAACGGCCGCCATCGGGCAATGACGGTGGTCGCCGTCGATACCACGGCGGCCGGCGACACCTTTGTCGGCGGATTCGCGGCCGCCCGGACGAGTGGTGCGTCGATGGACGACGCGATCGCATTCGGCCAGCGTGCGGCCGCAATCAGCGTCGCGCGCCACGGCGCGCAGACGTCGATTCCGACACGCGAAGAAGTGGAGAGCATGGCGGTATAGATTCCGCGACGACGGAAAGCGCGGGCAGGCACCCGCCTATGACATGGAGACAATCGAAATGAACGAAGACCAGGCTGTTCCGACTGCGCCGCCACGTATCCGGCGCGGACAACGTATCGCGCTCGCGCTGCTGATGGCGAGCGGAATCGTCAACTATCTCGATCGCGGCACGCTGGCCGTCGCGAGTTCGGCCATCCGGAGCGATCTCGGGCTGTCGCTGTCGCAGATGGGGTTGCTGCTGTCGGCATTCTCGTGGAGCTATGCGCTGTGCCAGTTTCCGATCGGCGGGCTCGTCGATCGCATCGGGCCGCGACGGCTGCTCGGCATCGGGCTGATCGTCTGGTCGTTCGCGCAGGCAGCGGGCGGCCTCGTATCCACCTTCGGCTGGTTCATCGTCGCGCGCATCGTGCTCGGTATCGGCGAGGCGCCGCAGTTCCCGTCGGCGGCGCGAGTGGTGAGCAACTGGTTTCCGTTGCGTGCACGCGGTACGCCGACCGGGATCTTCAACGCGGCGTCGCCGCTTGGGACCGCGCTCGCGCCGTTGCTGCTGGCGGTGCTCGTCGCTTCGTTCGACTGGCGCTGGGCGTTCGTCGTCACGGGGGCGCTCGGTCTCGTTGTCGCCGTCGCCTGGTTTGCGTGGTATCGCGATCCGGCGCGCGCGCAATTGACCGCGGCGGAACGAGGGTATCTCGATGCCGATGCGCAGACGGCCGTCGCGGCGCCCAAGCTGACCTTCGCCGACTGGCGCAGTCTGTTTTCGCACGGCACGACCTGGGGCATGCTGATCGGATTCTTCGGTTCGGTGTATCTGAACTGGGTCTACCTGACCTGGCTGCCGGGGTATCTCACGATGGAGCGTCACATGAGCCTCATTCGCACCGGGTTTGCGGCATCCGTGCCGTTCCTGTGCGGGTTCGTCGGTTCGCTCGTTGCCGGCTGGCTGTCGGATCTGGTGACGCGCCGAAGCCGCTCGCCAGTCGTGAGCCGGCGCAATGCGGTGGTCGTCGCGATGCTCGGGATGGTCGCGTTCACGATTCCGGCCGCGCTCGTGCAGAGCAACACGGTGGCGCTCGCCTGTATTTCGGTCGTGATCTTTCTCGCCAATGCGGCATCGGCATGTTCGTGGGCGCTCGCGACGGCGGCCGCACCGCCGAGCCGTGTCGCATCGCTCGGCGCGATCCAGAATTTCGGCGGTTTCATCGGCGGTGCGCTCGCGCCGATCCTGACGGGTGTGATCGCGCAGAAGTGGTCGTTCGTGCCGGCGCTGCTGACGGCGGCGGCATTCGCATTCGCCGGCGCGATGGCTTACCTGCTGCTGGTGCGCAAGCCGATTCCCGAGCAGTCCGCGAGTGCAGCGCCTGGCGCGCTGCCGGCCTGAGGCCGCCGGCTACCCCCTGTATTCATTGAAGGAAGGAGAAACAGATGCAATCACATCAGCAGGCGAGCACGACCATCGAAGGGATTGTGCCGGTGATGCTGACGCCGTTCGACGATGCCGGCGCGATCGACTACGCGGGCCTCGAGCGACTCATCGAATGGTATCTGGCGCACGGTTCGGATGCGCTGTTCGCGGTCGCGCAATCGAGCGAGATGCAATTCCTGAATCTCGCAGAACGTGCGGAACTTGCGCGTTTCGTGGTCGAGCGGGTGGCCGGGCGCGTGCCTGTCGTCGCGTCCGGGCACGTCAGCGAAGATCTGGATGCGCAGGTCGCCGAATTGTGTGCCGCGGCGGAATCGGGTGCGCAGGGCGTCGTGCTCGTGACCAACCGCCTGGATCCACAGCGCAAGGGCAGCGCCGCGTTTCTCGATCATCTTCACAAGCTGCTCGCCCGATTGCCGGCGGATCTGCCGCTTGGCTTGTATGAATGTCCGGCGCCTTATCGGCGATTGCTGTCCGATGACGAACTGCGCGCGTGCATCGACACCGGCCGCTTCGTGATGTTGAAGGACGTGAGCTGCGACCTGGAGACGGTGAAGCGACGCGTTGCGCTGGCCGCGGGCTCGCCGTTGAAGATCCTGAATGCGAACGCCGCGATCGCATGGGATGCGATGAAGGCGGGCTCCGCCGGTTTCAACGGCGTGTTCACCAACTTCCATCCCGATCTGTATCGGTGGCTGCGCACGCAAGGCGACTCGGATCCGGCGCTTGCCGACGAATTGTCGGCGTTCCTGGTGCTCTCGGCGGTGTCGGAAGCGCTTGGCTACCCGGCGCTCGCGAAAATCTATCATCAACGGATCGGCACGTTCGGATCGATTCGCTGCCGCTCGATCGACTACGACGTGCGGGAGCGGTTCTGGGCGCTCGATGCGGTGCTCGACAAGATCGTGTCCGGTACTGAGCATTTCCGTCGACGGATTGCGGCGCGCTAGCGCAGCCGGTGCGGGGCGCAGTGCATGAATCGCGCGACCGATGGCGGGCAGGGCAGCGTCGAATGCCGAGCGGACGAAAAAAACGCCGCGCAAGGCGGCGTTTTCCGGCAGGTTACATGTTCGGGTAATTCGGCCCGCCGCCGCCTTCCGGCGTGACCCACACGATGTTCTGCGTCGGGTCCTTGATG
>NZ_LOWY01000051.1:0-91871 GCF_001524185.1 Burkholderia sp. FL-7-2-10-S1-D7
GACCGTGAAACGACTCTACGCCGATGATAGTGCGGATTCCCGTGTGAAAGTAGGTAATCGTCAGGCTCCCTAAGCCAAGAACCCCCGCCCGAAAGGCGGGGGTTTTTGCATTTGCACGGCGGAAATGCGCGAATGCAGGCAAGCGAACCTCTCCGGTTGTTGCTCAAGCGCGTAACCCGAACCCGCCGCTTTCCATCATCCCTGACCAATCACCCGCTTATTCGCTGCAATCTCTGGCCAGGGAGGTGACTCGTGTCCGCTCGGCGAAGCCTCCGTCAAGGCACTTTTCACATCCGCCCCCACGTCCGTATCGTCGCATCGACAGTTCGGAGCCGGACCAGTATCGACCTGTTTATCCTTCATTCCAGTCTTTTCGCTGAATTGGGCGGGAAATTCGTGCGAAATGAGGTCTTAGTCGGCCCATCCTCGTAAAATTTGCGAACCTCCACCCCAGCCGCATCCAGAATGATGAACGTCGCCACTCAGATAGCTCGGGCCGTTTGCCCGCACGATTGTCCGGACACATGCGCGATGCGCGTGACCGTCGAAAACGGCCGTGCGATCAAGGTCACGGGTGATCCCGACCATCCGCCCACGCAGGGCGTGTTGTGTACGAAAGTCAGCCGATATGCCGACCGCGTCCATCATCCCGACCGGCTCACCGTGCCCCTCAAGCGCATCGGCGCGAAGGGGGAAGGGCGTTTCGTGCCGATCAGCTGGAGCGAAGCACTAGATGAGATCGGTCGTCGTCTCGGGGAAATAGCTGCGCGTGCGCCGGAGGCGATTATGCCGTACAGCTACGCGGGAACGATGGGACTCGTGCAGGGCGAAGGTATTGCGCAGCGGTTCTTCCATAAACTCGGTGCGTCCCGGCTTGAGCGGACCATCTGCGCCGCGGCCGGTGCAGCAGGGCTGCGCTATACGTATGGCGGAAGCGTCGGTATGCATCTCGAGCATTTCGAGGAAAGCGAGCTGATCCTCATCTGGGGCGCCAACCCGATCGCATCCAGCCTGCATTTCTGGACCCGAGCGCAGGAAGCCAAGCGTCGAGGCGCCCATCTGGTCGCAATCGATCCCTACCGCTCGCTGACGGCGGAGAAATGCCATCAGCACATCGCGTTGAAGCCGGGCACCGACGGCGCGTTCGCGCTCGGCATGATCCATGTGCTGATTACCGAAGATCTGCTCGATCACGACTACATCGCGCGTCATACGCTCGGCTTCGATGCGCTCAAGGCGCGAGCCCTGTCGTATCCGCCGGAGCGTGTTGCCCAAATCTGCGGCATCGAAGTGTCGGAACTGATCGAACTCGCGCGTCGTTACGGCGCGACCCGCAAGGCGTCGATTCGCCTCAATTACGGCATGCAGCGTGTGCGCGGCGGCGGCAATGCCGTGCGCGCGATTGCGAGCTTGCCCGCGCTGACGGGCGCGTGGCGCGACCGGGCCGGCGGGCTGCTGCTGTCGTCGTCGGAATTCGCACCGGTCAATCAGTCGGCGCTGCTGCGTCCGGATCTGATGCCAGGCTGGCCACACAAACTGCCGCGCATCATCAACATGAATGCGATCGGCGATGCGCTGCTGCATCCGGGCGACGCCACCTTCGGGCCGAAGGTCGAAGCGGTGATTGTCTACAACTCGAATCCGGTCGCGGTCGCGCCCGACTCGTCGAAAGTCGCCGCCGGGTTCACGCGCGAAGATCTGTTCACGGTCGTTCTCGAGCACTTCAAGACAGATACGGTCGATTTCGCCGACATTGTGTTGCCGGCCACGACGCAACTCGAGCATCTCGACGTCCACAAGTCATACGGCCACACCTATGTGATGGCGAATCTACCGGCGATTCCGCCAGTCGGCGACGCGCGGCCGAACACGGAAATCTTTCGCGGCATTGCACGCAGCATGGGGCTCGACGAGCCCGCGCTTTATCACAGCGACGAAGAGGTCGCGCAGACGGCGCTCCGTTGGGACGATCCGACGCTCGACAGCGATTGGGAAACGTTGAAGCGTGCCGGCTGGCTGAAGCTCAAGGTGCCGGATGCGCCTTTCGCGAATGGCGGCTTCCGCACACCGTCCGGTAAATGCGAGTTCTACAGTGCGCGACTCGAGCAGATGGGCATGGACCCGGTGCCCGACTACCTGCCGCCGTTCGAATCGGCGGAGGCCGCCCCTGAGCTCGCCGCTCGTTATCCACTGGCGATGATTTCCCCGCCGGCCCGCCACTTCCTGAACAGCACGTTCGTGAACGTGGACAGCCTGCGCAGTACGGAAGGCCAGCCGCATCTCGATATACATCCGGCCGACGCCGACGCGCGCGGCATCGGGGAGGGCGACATCGTGCGCATCTTCAACGACCGCGGATCGATGCAGGCGGTCGCGAGAGTGACCGATCGTGCGCGGGCAGGGCTCGTCGTCGGACTGTCGATCTGGTGGAAGAAATTGTCGGCGGATGGACGGAACGCGAACGAGGTGACGAGCCAGGCGCTGACCGATCTCGGCAACTCGGCGACGTTTTACGATTGCCTGGTGGAAGTTGAGCGGATTTGACCGAACTTCTCGATATGGTCAGACAAACCTATTCGAAAGTTTGAAGTGGGCATCTAACCCGGTTGTCTCGGCAAGGACGAGCCGCTACGATGCGTTTTAGCACGACCATTCGAAAATCTGTGAGGAGACGGGCAGTATGGACAAAATTTGGCTGAAATCGTACCCGCCCGGCGTTCCAGCCGAAATTGACGCGTCCCCGTATCCTTCCATCCCGGATCTCCTCGACGAAAGCTTCAAGCAGTATCGCGACCGCAAGGCGTTCGTCTGCATGGGCAAGAGCATCACGTACGGCGAACTCGATGCGCTGTCGCGCCAGTTCGGCGCGTGGCTGCAGTCGCGCGGCCTGAAGCGCGGCGCGCGCGTCGCGCTCATGATGCCGAACGTACTGCAGTACCCGGTAGCGATCGTCGCGGTGCTCCGCGCGGGATACACCGTCGTCAACGTCAACCCGCTCTATACGCCGCGCGAGCTCGAACATCAGCTGAAGGACAGCGGGGCGGAGGCGATCGTCATCCTCGAGAATTTCGCGTCGACGCTGCAGGCCGTCATCACCAATACCGCGGTCAAGCATGTCGTGGTCGCGTCGATGGGCGATCTGCTGGGCATCAAGGGCTGGCTCGTCAATTACGTCGTGCGCAACGTGAAGAAGATGGTGCCGGCCTGGCAGCTTCCGTCGTACACGCGCTTCAAGGCCGCGCTGTCGGACGGTGCGCGGCATACCTTCACGCCGCAGAAGCTCGGCCCCGACGACGTCGCGTTCCTCCAGTACACGGGCGGTACGACGGGTGTCGCGAAGGGTGCGACGCTGTTGCACCGGAACATCGTGTCGAACGTGCTGCAGGCCGGCGCATGGCACCATCCGGCGCACGAGAAGTACCCCGAGGTGAAGCAGTTCGTGACGGTCGTCGCGCTGCCGCTCTATCACGTGTTCGCGCTGACGGTCTGCGGCTTCCTAACGATGCGCACGGGCGGCATGGGCATCCTGATCCCGAATCCGCGCGACATCGGCGGGATGATCAAGGAGTTGAAGGGTTATCAGATCTCGACGATTCCGGCCGTCAACACGTTGTACAACGCACTGCTGAACCATCCCGAATTCAGCCAGCTCGACCTGTCGAAGCTCGTGATCGCCAACGGCGGCGGCATGGCGATCCAGGAGGGCGTCGCGAAGCGCTGGTATGAGAAGACTCATACGGCGATCGTCGAGGGCTATGGCCTGTCGGAGACCTCGCCGGTCGCGACCTGCAACCCGGTAACCGCGACGGAATACAGCGGGACGATCGGCCTGCCGCTGCCGTCGACGGAAGTGGCCATCCGCGATGACGCAGGCAACGACGTCGCGCTCGGCGAGCCGGGCGAGATCTGCATCCGCGGGCCGCAGGTCATGGCCGGCTACTGGAACCGTCCGGACGAAACCGCGAAGGTCATGTTCCCGGACGGTTTCTTCAAGACCGGCGACGTCGGCGTGATGGACGCGCGCGGTTACGTGAAGATCGTCGACCGGAAGAAGGACATGATCCTGGTATCCGGCTTTAACGTGTATCCGAACGAGGTCGAGGACGTCGTGGCGTCGCACCCGGGCGTGTTCGAGGTGGCGGCGGTCGGCGTGCCGGACGAGCATTCGGGCGAAGCCGTGAAGCTGTTCGTCGTGAAGAAGGACCCGGCGCTTACCGACAAGGACATCCTCGCGTACTGCAAGGAGCGGCTCACTGGCTACAAGCGGCCGAAACTCGTCGAGTTCCGCACGGAACTGCCGAAGACGAATGTCGGCAAGATCCTGCGGCGCGAACTGCGCGACGGACGCGCGTAACGCCGAAGTCGAACGAACGAGCCCGGCCAATGCCGGGCTTTTTTATTCGTGGTGTCGACACCGAGGTTGCCGCGCCGTGGTTCGACGGTCGCAGGAACGGCACGCGTTCTAACGGGGTGCACCGTGGCTGACCGAGCGGCTCGACCGGATCGCCGGTGGCGGCCGCGATCCGCGATTCGCATGGCGCGCTACCACGACGCATGCTGCCCGCCGGCAGCGGTGGCATTCACGTCGATGCGGCGTCGGGAACGGTTCGCCGCCGTGATCGGGCCGCCGGGCGATCGTCCTGTTCGCCGCTCATCGCTTCGCAGTTGCAAAAGAAAAAGGCGCCCGAAGGCGCCTTCAATATGCTGCGGCTTGTCAGACAAGCTGATTAGAACTTGTGACGGATGCCGACGCGCGCTGCGACCTGGTTGCTGGTGCTCGACGGGTCGAGACCGTTGATCGACGCATGTGCCTGAACGACGTCGCCTGCCGAATCGAGCGTGTTGCCCGACGCATGCTGGTACACGCCGATCACGTAGACGTCCGTGCGCTTGGACAGGAAGTAGTCGACGCCCAGCGAGCCTTGGTGGTACTTGGCTGCCGAATTGCCGTCGATCTTGCTGCCTTGCGTGTAGTCATACGCCGCGCCGAGGATCAGCGCCGGGGTCAGCTGATACTTGAAGTTGATTTCGCCGTTGTTGAACGTCGCAGTCTGGTTCACGAACGGACCGACCGAGAAGCCCTTGAACTTCGTGTTCGAGTACGTCGCGCCGATCGTCGCTGCGCCGAACGTGTACGCACCGCCCGCACCGATGACCTGGTACGTGTTCGCGCTGTTCGCATATGCGCCGTAGACCGGCGACGTCACCGCCGTCGCAGCAGCCGACGCGCCGGTGTTGAACATGCCGCCGAAGTTCGCCGGCGTGCGTGCGTTCAAGTAGCCGACACCCAACACCAGCGGGCCGTTGTTGTAACCGGCGCCGAGCGACCAGACCTGGTTCTTCGAGAACTGGCCGGCTTGACCGCCGAAGCTGTACAGGCCCCCGAACGAGAAGCCGCCGTAGGTCGGGCTCGTGAACTTGACCGCGTTGTTCACACGGTATGCGTTGTTGAAGTTGTCGAGGTCGCCCGGGTGAGCCGCGATGTAGCCGCCCCACTGGTCGCCTGCCTCGAGCGGGCCGACGAAGTCGACGACGGAGTCGTACTGGCGACCCAGCGTGACCGTACCGTACTGGCTCGACAGGCCGACGTAAGCCTGGCGGCCGAACATCAGGCCGCCCTGGCCCAGCTTGCCGGAGTTGACGTCAAAACCGTTTTCGAGCACGAAGATCGCCTTCAGGCCGCTGCCCAGATCTTCGGTGCCGCGCAGGCCGAAGCGGCTGCCTTGCATCACGCCGCTTGCCAGACCGTACAGGTGGCCGCCCTTGGCGTTGTTGTTGAAGATGAAGCCTTCATCGATGATGCCGTAGAGCGTCACGCTGCTTTGCGCATGAGCTGCGCCAGCAAACGCGCCCAGCGCGACGAGCGCGAGAAGCGACTTTTTCATTAACGGATCTCCAAGAATCACTGAATTTTTTTGGCGGGGCGGATAGTTATGTTGTGTTGACGGGCCCCATCAACTTCGCAAGAAGTCGCTCGTAATGTAGCAAAGCCGTTTTTTCCGACAAAGCGAAATGCCTTGGCGCAAGGCTGCCATGTTTCCTTTATGCAACAATGGTTAAAATCACGGGTTAACCGCAATTTCCGCTGAATAATCAAGTCGGTTACGCAGCGGAGCACGTGCCTTTGCCGCCCGCGGCAGCACACGCAGCCAGGAGAACAGGATGGTGTTGGATGAACTGATCAGCGAATTCGATCGCGGCCTGCGATCGCTGACCGGCATTAGCCGGATGAGCCGCCCGGTGCCCGCGCCGGCGGAGCCGCCGGCTGACGAACTGACGCCCGCGGAGCGCACGCATGCCGCCGGGCTGATGCGCGTGAACCACGTCGGCGAGGTCTGCGCGCAGGCGCTTTATCAGGCGCAGAAGCTGACCGCGCGCTCGTCGTCGTCGAAGGCGATGTTCGAGGAAGCCGCGCGCGAGGAGGAGGATCATCTCGCGTGGACCGCGCACCGGCTGAAGGAGCTCGATTCGCGTCCGAGCCTGCTCAACCCGCTGTGGTACGCTGGCGCGCTCGCGATCGGCGTCGTCGCCGGAACGCTGGGCGACAAGGTCAGCCTCGGCTTCATGGCGGAGACGGAGCGCCAGGTCGAGAGCCATCTCGACGGGCACCTGTCCGAGCTGCCGGCGACCGACACGGCGTCGCGTGCGATCGTCGAGCAGATGCGGCTCGACGAGGTGAAGCACGGCAAGGCCGCGACCGACGCCGGCGGGATCGAGCTGCCGCTGCCCGCGCGGATGCTGATGCGCGCCGCATCGAAAGTCATGACGAGCACTGCATACTATCTCTGACATTCGGGCCGGGGCGGCGTGCGATGCCGCCCCGGCCCGCCGTTCCCGATACCGCCCGTTTTTTCCGCGTTTTCCCGCCCCCGAAAGCCCCGTCCGCACGCCAGTCTGGCCCGCCTTTCTCACGTATCACCTTCACAAGTTGCACTAGCTCATTCATTTATAACGATTTTTGGCATGAAGGGCCGCATGAGCATGCGCGCGTAAGTCCTTGTTCTAACTAACAAAATTCGTCAAAAAACCGGGCCGCTCCCTTGACCGTGCCAAACCCTTCCACTAAAGTGGGAGACAGTGTGAGAAAGTGTATTTTTGTGTGATTTGGCGGGCTATTCCGGCTAAATTCTTGAGCATTGAGCGGGTGCTTCGGTGCCCTGAACGGGAGAGCGGAAAGTGTTCCAAGGGGCGTCGGCGCTGACGCTCGATGCGAAAGGGCGGATGTCGGTGCCGGCTCGCTATCGCGAAGCGCTGCAAGGACAGGCAGAAGGACGGGTGACTGTGACCAAGCACCCGGACGGCTGCCTGTTGCTGTTTCCGCGCCCCGAATGGGAAGTGTTCCGCGCCAAGATCGCCGCGCTGCCGATGGACGCTCATTGGTGGCGGCGAATTTTTCTCGGCAATGCGATGGATGTCGATCTCGACAGCGCAGGCCGGATTCTCGTATCGCCCGAGCTGCGGATGGCGGCCGGACTGGAAAAGGAAGTCATGTTGTTGGGAATGGGTAGTCACTTCGAGCTGTGGGATTCGCAGACCTACATCGCGAAGGAGCAGGCAGCGATGGCGCAGGGCATGCCCGACGCGCTGAAGAACTTCACGTTCTGATTGCGGTGACGGAGACGCCCGCGATGGGAAACGAATTGCAGCATCGGACCGTACTGTTGGACGAAGCGGTCGACTCGCTCGTGACGCGGCCGGACGGCATTTATGTCGACGGCACGTTCGGGCGCGGCGGTCATAGCCGCGCGGTACTCGCGCGGCTGGCGCCGACCGGCCGGCTGATCGCGTTCGACAAGGATCCAAGGGCGATCGAGACGGCGCAGCGCATCGAGGATGCGCGCTTCTCGATCGTGCATGACAGCTTTGCATCGATGCGCGACGCGCTTGCGGCGCGCGGTGTCGAGAAGGTGTCGGGTGTGTTGCTGGACCTGGGCGTGTCCTCGCCGCAGGTGGACGATCCGGCGCGCGGCTTCAGCTTTCGCGCGGATGGCCCGCTGGACATGCGGATGGATCCGACGCGCGGCGAGTCGGCGGCGGAATGGCTCGCACGGGCTTCGGTGCAGGAATTGACGGAGGTGATACGGGATTATGGGGAAGAACGGTTTGCTTTTCAGATTGCAAAGGCGCTTGTTGCTCGCCGGGCAGAGTCCGACCGTCTTGGGCCTCTCGACACCACGGGCGAGCTTGCCCAAATCGTGGGTAACGTCGTCAAAACCCGTGAGAAGGGCAAGGATCCGGCAACCCGCACCTTTCAGGCTATACGGATTCACGTCAATCAAGAGCTTGCGGACCTGCAAGTCGTATTAGACGCGGCATTGTCTTTGCTGGAGCAAGGGGGGCGGCTGGTGGTCATCAGCTTTCATTCACTCGAGGACCGGATCGTCAAGCGATTCATGCAGGCGCACGCGAGTGCGCCTGCCGTCGATCGTCGCCTGCCGATCCGTGCCGTCGACCTCCCGAGCCCGCCGCTCAAGATCATCAGCCGTCAATTCCCGAGCGAGGCGGAAGTCGCCGCGAATCCGCGCGCCCGGTCGGCCGTGATGCGCATCGCGGAGCGCGTCACGCCATGAGCCGCTTCAACATCTTCCTGCTGATCATCGTGATGGGCTGCGCACTGTCGGTCGTCAACTCGACGAACCAGCAGCGCCAGATCTTCATCCAGCTGCAGCGCGCGCAGTCTCAGGAGCGTCAGCTCCAGCAGGACTACGCGCAGCTTCAATATCAGCAGAGCGCGCTGTCCAAGACGTCCCGCATCGAGCAGCTCGCGAACGATTCGCTGAAGATGCAGCCGATCACGACGGGCCGCACCCAGTACCTGACGCTGCCGCCGGGCGCCGCGAAGGCGATCGACGCGCCGATTCCCGCGTCGGCCGATACGGCCAGCAAGGGCAACGGAGGCGTGCGATGAAGCCGTCGCAAAAGCGCCAGGACGTGAAGTTCTCGTCGAGCCCCGTGCTCGGCGTGCACCTGCCGATGTGGCGCTCGAAACTCGTCGTGTTCCTGCTGTTCATGGCGTTCGTCGCGCTCGCTGCGCGGGCGTTCTGGATCCAGGGGCCCGGCAACGCGTTCTACCAGAAGCAGGGCGAGAGCCGCTATCAGCGCACGATCGAGCTGCCGGCAACGCGCGGCAAGATCCTCGACCGTAACGGGCTCGTGCTCGCGACGAGCCTGCCCGTGCGCGCGATCTGGGCAATTCCGGACGCCGTGCCGGACGATCTCGACGCCGGCAAGGTCGACCAGCTCGGCAAGCTCCTCGGCATGACGCCGAAGGAACTGCGCGTGAAGCTGTCGGAAGACAAGGGTTTCGTCTACGTAAAGCGCCAGGTGCCGATCGACGTCGCGGACAAGGTCGCCGCGCTCGACATTCCCGGTATCTATCAGCGCAACGAATACAAGCGCTTCTATCCGGAAGGCGAGATTACCGCTCACCTGATCGGCTTCACGAACGTCGAGGACGAAGGGCAGGAGGGCGTCGAACTCGGCGACCAGAAATTGCTGTCCGGCACGTCCGGCGTGCGCCGCGTGATCAAGGACCGGATGGGGCACATCGTCGAGGACGTCGCCGAACAGATTCCGCCGCATAACGGGACGGACGTCGACCTGTCGATCGACAGCAAGATCCAGTACATCGCGTATGCGAACCTGAAGGCCGCCGTCGAGAAGTTCAAGGCGAAGGCCGGCGCTGCGATGGTCGTCGACGTGCGCACCGGCGAGGTGCTGGCGCTCGTCAACTACCCGACGTACAACCCGAACGACCGTTCGCGCATGACGGGCGAGCAGTTGCGCAACCGGATCATGACCGACGTGTTCGAGCCGGGTTCGATCATGAAGCCGTTCACGGTGTCGCTCGCGCTCGACCTGCACCGCGTGACGCCGAACACGCTCGTCGAGACGGGCAACGGGCATTTCGTGCTCGACGGCGCACCGATCACCGACGACGCGGGTTTCGGCACGCTGACGGTCGGCGGCGTCATCCAGAAGTCGAGCAACATCGGCGCGACGAAGATCGCGATGACGATGCGGCCCGAGGAAATGTGGAATATGTATACGAGCATCGGCCTCGGTCAGGCACCGAAGGTCGGGTTCCCGGGCGCGGTGGCCGGCCGCCTGCGTCCGTGGAAGAGCTGGCGTCGCATCGAGCAGGCGACGATGTCGTACGGCTACGGCCTGTCGGTGTCGCTGTTCCAGCTCGCGCGCGCATACACGGCGATCGCGCATGACGGCGAGCTGATGCCCGTGACCATTTTCAAGACCGACCCCAACCAGCCGGTCGTGGGTACGCAGGTGTTCAATCCGACCACCGCGCGCGAGGTGCGTGCGATGCTCGAAACGGTGGTGGCGCCGGGCGGCACGTCGCCCGATGCGGCCGTGCCGGGTTATCGCGTCGGCGGCAAGAGCGGTACCGCGTACAAACACGAAGGCCACGGCTACACGCGCAAGTACCGCGCGTCGTTCGTCGGCATGGCGCCGATGCCGAACCCGCGCATCGTCGTCGCCGTGTCGGTCGACGAACCGACCGCCGGCAGCCACTTCGGCGGCCAGGTGTCCGGCCCCGTATTCTCGGCGATCGCGGGCGATACGATGCGCGCGCTGAACGTGCCGCCGAACATGCCGATCAAGCAGCTCGTCGTGTCCGACGACGCGCCCGGCGCGCCCGCCGCGACGGGCCCGCAAAAGCTCGCCGCGGGCGGCGGTGCGAAGCATATGATCGTATCCAGCACGACACGTAATTCACCAGGAGTTGTTCGATGAGCGCCGCTCGCAGTTCCCATCCGGCGCATCAGCAGATCGCGGCCGCGCTTGCGTGGCTGCGCCAGCATGTGGCCCCCGCGGCGCAACTGCATGCCGACACGCGCAGTCTGCAGGCTGGCGACGTGTTCCTCGGCTATGCGGTCGACGGGGCAGACAATCGCGCCTTCATTTCCGATGCCGTCGCGCGCGGCGCGGCCGCCGTGCTGTATCAGCCGGAAGGTCTCGAAGCCGCACCGGCCGTACCCGTCGCACTCGCGGTGCCGGCGCTCGACCAGCTGGCCGGCGAGATCGCCAGCGGCTGGTACGGCGACCCGAGCGACAGCCTGCTCACCATCGGCGTGACCGGCACCAACGGCAAGACGTCCTGCACCCAATGGATCGCGGCCGCGCTGACGGCGCTGCACCAGCCGTGTGCGCTGATCGGCACGCTCGGCAGCGGCATGCCGGGGCAACTGGTGCCGACCGGCTTCACGACGCCGGACGCGCCGCAACTGCAGCGGAGCCTCGCGCAACTGCACGACGCGGGCGCGAAAGCCGTCGCGATGGAAGTGTCGTCGCACGCATTGCACCAGGGTCGCGTGAACGGCACGGCATTCGACATCGCCGTCTTCACGAACCTCACGCAGGATCACCTCGACTATCACGTCACGTTCGACGCGTACGAAGCCGCGAAGGCGAAGCTGTTCGCGTGGCGCGGTCTGCGCGCAGCGGTCATCAATCGCGACGACGAAGCCGGCCGCCGCCTGCTCGAGAAGCTGGCCGGCCGCGTGCGCACGATCGCATACGGGATCGGCGACGCGCAGGCGGCCGACGCCGATCGCGAACTGGTTGCGCTCGACGTGCGCGCGACCACGACGGGCACGGCCTTCCGCCTGCGCTCGTCGTGGGGCGACGCGGACGTCGAGGTCGGCACGCTCGGCGCGTTCAACGTCAGCAACCTGCTCGCGGTGCTCGGTTCGCTGCTTGCGGCCGACGTGCCGTTCGACGCGGCCGTCGCGGAGATTGCGCGGCTCGAGTCCGTCAACGGGCGCATGCAGCGCCTGGGCGGCCGGCTGCAGAACGACGAACCGCTGGTCGTGATCGACTACGCGCATACGCCCGATGCGCTCGACAAGACGCTCGACGCGTTGCGCCCGATCGCGGCGGCGCGCGGTGGGCGGCTCGTCTGCATGTTCGGCTGCGGCGGCGATCGGGATGCGACGAAGCGCCCGCTGATGGGCGCGATCGCCGAGCGGCTCGCCGACGAAGTCGTCGTCACCAGCGACAATCCGCGCAGCGAGGATCCGCAGCGCATCATCGATCAGATCATCGCGGGGATGACCGCGCCCGATCGCGCCCGCCGCATCGAGGATCGCGCGAGCGCGATCCTGCAGGCCGTGCGCGGCGCGGCCCGCGAGGATGTCGTCGTGCTGGCCGGCAAGGGGCACGAGGCGACGCAGGAAATCATGGGCAAGAAGCGCACGTTCTCCGATCAGGATCACGCACGGCTCGCGCTCGCGGCGCGCGCGACGCACGGCAAGGGAGGCGGCGAATGACGATGCTCAGTCTCGGCGAAGCCGCGCGCCTGATTCCCGGCGCCACCGTCCGCGGCGATTCGGACACCACGTTCGAGCGCGTGTCGACGGACAGCCGCACGGTCGGTCCGGGCGACCTGTTCGTCGCGCTGAAGGGCGAGCGCTTCGACGCGCACGACTTCCTCGGCGACGTGGCCGCGCGCGGCGCAGCCGCGGCGCTCGTCGCACACGCGCCCGCGGGCCTCGCGATGCCGGTCATCGAAGGCGGTGAAACGCGTGCCGCGCTCGGCGCACTCGCGCACGGCTGGCGCAAGCGCTTCGCGGTGCCGCTCGTCGCGGTGACGGGCAGCAACGGCAAGACGACCGTCAAGGAAATGATCGCGTCGATCTTTGCGGCTGCAGTCGGCGCCGACGCGCGGCTGGCGACGGCCGGCAACCTGAACAACGACATCGGCGTGCCGCTGACGCTGCTGCGCCTGTCGGGCGCACATCGCGTCGCGGTGATCGAGCTCGGGATGAATCACCCGGGCGAGACCGAAGTTCTCGCGCGCCTCGCGGCGCCGACCGTTGCGCTCGTCAACAATGCGCAGCGCGAACACCAGGAATTCATGGCGACGGTCGAGGCGGTCGCGCTCGAACACGCGGCCGTGATCCACGCGCTGACGCCGGACGGCGTCGCGGTGTTTCCGGCCGACGATGCGTACGCCGGTATCTGGCGTGTCGCGGCGACCGGCAACCGGATTCTCGATTTCGCGCTGCACGACGCTGAACGACAGGTCGAGGCGCAGGTCACGGGCCGTTTGCACGGCGGCGAGCTTGCGATCGACACGCCGTCCGGCCCGGTGACGGTGCGGCTGCGCGCGCTCGGCGAGCACAACGCACGCAACGCATTGGCGGCAACGGCCGCGGCACTCGCGGCCGGTATCGAGCTGGCCGCGATCAAGCAGGGCCTCGAATCGTTCGAGCCGGTCAAGGGCCGCTTGCAGGTCCAGCGAGCGGTCTTCGGCAGTCTCGCGGGTGCGACGGTCGTCGACGACACCTACAACGCGAACCCCGATTCGATGCGCGCGGCGATCGACGTGCTGGCCGCGCAACCGGAGCCGCGCGTGCTGGTGATCGGCGACATGGGCGAGGTGGGCGACGAAGGCCCGGCATTTCACCGGGAGATCGGCGCGTATGCGCGCGAGCGCGGCATCGATGCGCTGTTCGCACTCGGCGACGCGTCGCGCGATGCATGTACCGCGTACGGCGACGCGGCCCGCCATTTCGATGACGTCGGCGCGCTGGTGACGGCACTCCTCGCTGCGGGCTACGGCGCGCAGGCGACGGTGCTCGTGAAGGGCTCGCGGTACATGAAGATGGAGCGCGTGGTCGACGCGCTGACGAAACAACCCGCGGCGGGCACGGTGCCCGCTGCACACTGAGTAGAAGGAAGGAAGCATGCTGCTGGCGCTGGCGCAATGGCTGCAAGGAGACGCAAGCTTTTTGCGCTTGTTCACGTACCTCACGTTCCGTGCGGTGATGGCCACCATCACCGCGCTGGGGATCGGGCTCGTGTGCGGACCGTGGGTGATCCGCAAGCTGACGCAAATGAAGGTTGGTCAGGCCGTGCGCAAGGACGGCCCGCAGACGCACCTGGTCAAGTCAGGCACGCCGACGATGGGCGGCGTGCTGATCCTGATCGGCATCGCGGTCGCGACGCTGCTGTGGGGCGACCTGACGAACCGTTTCATCTGGATCGTGATGCTCGTCACGTTCGGTTTCGGCGTGATCGGCTGGGTCGACGATTACCGCAAGGTCGTCCACAAGGACCCGCGCGGGATGTCGTCGCGCGAGAAGTATTTCTGGCAATCGGTGATCGGGTTGTTCGCAGCCGTCTATCTCGCCTTCAGCGTGTCCGAGGCGAACAACGTGCGCGTGTTCGACCTGTTCATGGCATGGGTGAGGAGCGGCCTGTCGATGGGGCTGCCGGCGCGCGCCGACCTGATGCTGCCGTTCCTGAAGTCGATCAGCTATCCGCTCGGCGTGTGGGGCTTCATCGTGCTGACCTACTTCGTCATCGTCGGCGCGAGCAACGCGGTGAACCTGACCGACGGCCTCGACGGTCTCGTGATCATGCCGGTCGTGCTGGTCGGCGCGTCGCTCGGTGTGTTCGCGTACGTGATGGGCAGCTCGGTCTATTCGAAGTATCTGCTGTTCCCGCACATCCCGGGCGCCGGTGAATTGCTGATCTTCTGTTCCGCGATGGGCGGGGCAGGGCTCGCGTTCCTCTGGTACAACACGCACCCCGCGCAGGTGTTCATGGGCGACGTCGGCGCGCTGGCGCTCGGCGGCGCGCTCGGCACGGTCGCGGTGATCGTGCGCCAGGAAATCGTGCTGTTCATCATGGGTGGCATCTTCGTCGCGGAAACGCTGTCGGTGATGCTGCAGGTGTCGTGGTTCAAGTACACGAAGAAGCGTTACGGCGAAGGGCGGCGCCTGCTGAAGATGGCGCCGCTGCATCACCATTTCGAATTGTCCGGCTGGAAGGAAACGCAGGTGGTGGTGCGTTTCTGGATCATCACGCTGATGCTGTGCCTGTTCGGTCTGTCCACCCTCAAGCTGCGGTAAAGGAAAGGTAACAAGGATGTCTGGCGAGATGTTTGGAGATCGGCAGCGGCCGATGGTGCTCGTACTGGGGCTCGGGGAATCGGGTCTCGCGATCGCGCGATGGTGCGCGAGGCACGGGTGCCGGCTGCGTATTGCCGATACCCGCGAGGCGCCGCCTAACCTTGCCGCGCTGCAAGCCGAAGGCATCGATGCGGAGTTCGTCGGCGGGCCGTTCACGCCTGCGCTGCTCGACGGCGGCGTCGAGATCGTCGGGCTGAGCCCCGGCCTGTCGCCGCTCGAACCGGCACTGGCGGCGCTGATCGCGGCCGCGAACGAGCGCGCGATCGCGGTGTGGGGCGAACTCGAATTCTTCGCGCAGGCGCTGCGCGCGCTCGGCACGAGCGGCTATCAGCCGAAGGTGCTCGCGATCACCGGCACCAACGGCAAGACCACGACGACGAGCCTCACAGGCCTGCTGTGCCAGCGTTCGGGCAAGAAGGTCGCCGTCGCCGGCAACATCAGCCCGGCGATGCTCGACCGGCTCGCGGGCGCGATCGACGATACGGCGCTGCCCGACGTCTGGGTACTCGAACTGTCGAGCTTCCAGCTCGAGACGGCACGCACGTTCGCGCCGGATGCGGCCGCGATCCTCAACATCACGCAGGATCACCTCGACTGGCACGGCAGCTTCGACGCCTATGCGGCCGCGAAGGGCCGGATCTTCGGCGCGACGACCACGCGCGTGCTCAATCGCGACGATGCGGCCGTGATGAAGTTCGCACCGGCCGCCGGCGCGGCCGATGCGGCGCGCACGGTCACGTTCGGCCTCAACGAACCGACGCAGGAAGGCGACTACGGCCTGTCGCGCGACAACGGCATCGCGTGGCTGGTCGAAGCGGTCGACCGCGACGCGCCGGACGAGACGACGAGCCGTCGCCGCAAGCGCGACGCCGCGCATACGCCTGACATCGCGCAGAAGCGCCTGATGCCGGCTGACGCGCTGCGCATCCGCGGGCTGCACAACGCGGCGAACGCGCTGGCCGCGTTCGCGCTGGCACGCGCGATCGACCTGCCGGCCGCGCCGCTGCTGCACGCGCTTCGCGAGTACCGCGGCGAGGCGCATCGCGTCGAAGTGATCGCGACGATCGACGACGTGGACTACGTCGACGACAGCAAGGGAACGAACGTCGGCGCGACGGTGGCCGCGCTCGACGGGCTCGCGCAGAAGATCGTGCTGATCGCCGGCGGCGACGGCAAGGGTCAGGATTTCGCGCCGCTGGTCGCGCCGGTCGCGCGCTGGTGCCGTGCAGTGATGCTGATCGGCCGCGACGCGCCGGCGATTCGCGACACGCTCGCCGAAACCGGTGTGCCGCTCGCCGATCACGCGACGCTCGAAGGCGCGGTGCGTGCCGCCGCCGACCTCGCCGAGCCGGGCGATGCGGTGCTGCTGTCGCCCGCGTGCGCGAGCCTCGACATGTTCAGGAACTACGCCCATCGCGCGGATGTGTTCCGCGCGGCGGTGGATGAAATCGCCATCGACAAAGGAGCGACGCCATGAGCTGGTCCGATCGCCTCGTCTCCCGTTTCAACGATCGGCGCGACACCGGCGGCAATGCCGCCGGTGGCCGCGTCGCGTCGGCCACGCGCGCCGCGACCGGCGGCCTCGCGAGCGTCGTGAACGGCGTTCGGCCGAGCCGCTCGCGCATGCTCGACTTCGACTACTCGCTGCTGTGGGTCGCGATCGCGCTGCTCGGGCTCGGCGTCGTGATGGTGTATTCGGCGTCGATCGCGATGCCCGATTCGCCGAAATACGCGTCGTATCACGACTACGCGTTCCTGATGCGCCACTGCGTGTCGCTCGTCGTCGCGTTCATCGCGGCGGTGATCGCGTTCCGCGTGCCCGTGTCGACCTGGGACAAATACGCGCCGCATCTCTTCCTGATCGCACTGGTCGGCCTCGTGATCGTGCTGATCCCGCACGTAGGCAAGGGTGTGAACGGTGCGCGCCGCTGGATTCCGCTCGGCATCACGAACATGCAGCCGTCGGAAATCATGAAGCTCGCGGTGACGATCTACGCGGCGAACTACACGGTGCGCAAGCAGGAGTACATGCAGAGCTTCGCGAAGGGCTTCCTGCCGATGGCGTTCGCGGTCGGTCTCGTCGGCGCGCTGCTGTTGCTCGAGCCGGACATGGGCGCGTTCATGGTGGTCGCCGCGATCGCGATGGGCGTGCTGTTTCTCGGCGGCGTGAACGGCAAGCTGTTCGGCGGCCTGGTCGCGACGGCGGTCGGCACCTTCACGATGCTCGTATGGCTGTCGCCGTGGCGTCGCGAGCGGATCTTCGCCTACCTCGATCCGTGGGACGAGCGCTATGCGCAGGGCAAGGCGTACCAGCTCACGCACTCGCTGATCGCGTTCGGCCGCGGCGAGTGGTTCGGCGTCGGCCTCGGCGGCAGCGTCGAGAAGCTGAACTACCTGCCCGAAGCGCATACCGACTTCATCCTCGCTGTGATCGGCGAGGAACTCGGCTTCGTTGGCGTGCTGGTCGTGATCCTGCTGTTCTACTGGATCGTGCGCCGCGCGTTCGAGATCGGCCGTCAGGCGCTCGCGCTCGACCGCACGTTCGCGGGCCTGATGGCGAAGGGCATCGGCATCTGGTTCGGCGCGCAGACGTTCATCAACATGGGCGTGAACCTCGGCCTGCTGCCGACCAAGGGCCTGACGCTGCCGCTCGTGAGCTACGGCGGCTCGGGCATCCTGCTGAATTGTGTCGCGCTGGCGGTGCTGTTACGGGTCGACTATGAAAATCGCGTACTGATGCGGGGAGGCAAGGTATGACCGCGTCGCGACGCACGCTGATGGTGATGGCAGGCGGCACCGGGGGCCACGTGTTCCCGGGGCTCGCCGTCGCGCACCGGATGGAAGCGGCGGGCTGGCGCGTCGTATGGCTCGGCAATCCGGCCGGGATGGAAGCGACGCTCGTGCCGAAGCACGGCATTCCGATGGAATACGTGCGCTTCGGCGGACTGCGCGGCAAGGGCCTGAAGACCAAGCTGACGCTGCCGTTCAACCTGCTGCGCGCATGCTGGCAGAGTCTCGGCGCGCTGCGCCGCGTGCGGCCGGACGTCGTGCTCGGGATGGGCGGCTACATCACGTTCCCGGCGGGCGTGATGGCCGCGCTGTCGGGCCGCCCGCTCGTGCTGCACGAACAGAACTCGATCGCCGGTCTCGCGAACAAGGTGCTCGCGAAATTCGCGAAACGCGTGCTCGTCGCGTTCCCCGGCGCACTGCCGCACGCGGAATGGACCGGCAACCCGATTCGCGCGGAACTTGCGCGCACGGAAACGCCCAAAGCACGCTATGCGTCGCGCAGCGGTCCGCTGAACGTGCTGGTCGTCGGCGGCAGTCTCGGCGCCGCCGCACTGAACGAAGTCGTGCCGCGCGCGCTGGCGCTGCTGGCGCCGGGCGAGCGCCCGCGCATCGTGCACCAGGCCGGCGCGAAGCACATCGACGCGCTGAAGGCGAATTACGAAGCGGCCGGATTCACCGGCGGCGACGACGTGCGGCTCGTGCCGTTCATCGATGACATGGCGACCGCGTACGCGGCGGCGGATCTCGTGATCTGCCGCTCCGGCGCGATGACGGTATCGGAAATCGCGGCGGTGGGCGTGGCGGCGCTGTTCGTGCCGTTCCCGTACGCGGTCGACGACCACCAGACGACCAACGCCGCGTTCCTCGCCGATGCGGGCGCGGCGGTGCTGGTGCAACAACGCGACCTGTCGGCGGAACTGCTTGCCGACTGGCTGCGCGGCCAGTCGCGGGTGTCGCTCGCGGACATGGCGGAGCGTTCGCGCTCGCTGGCGAAGCCCGAGGCCACCGACGAAGTCGCGCGCATCTGCGCGAAGGTGGCCGGCGCGAACCTGGAACAACTGCAATGAAACACATCGTCAAACACATTCATTTCGTCGGGATCGGCGGCGCGGGCATGAGCGGCATCGCCGAAGTGCTCGTCAACCTCGGCTACGAAGTCAGCGGCTCCGACCTGTCGCGCAACGCGGTGACCGACCGTCTCGCGGCGCTCGGCGCGCGGATCGCGATCGGGCACGACGCGGCGAACATCGAGGGCGCGAACGCGGTCGTCGTGTCGACGGCCGTGCGCTCGGACAACCCCGAAGTGCTGGCCGCGCGCCACCAGCGCGTGCCGATCGTGCAGCGCGCGGTGATGCTCGCGGAGCTGATGCGCCTGAAGCAGGGGATCGCGATCGCCGGCACGCACGGCAAGACCACGACGACGAGCCTCGTCGCGAGCGTGCTCGCGGCGGGCGGGCTGGACCCGACTTTCGTGATCGGCGGCCGGCTGATCAGCGCCGGCGCGAACGCGCGGCTCGGCACGGGCGACTTCATCGTCGCCGAGGCTGACGAGTCGGACGCGTCGTTCCTGAACCTGTATCCGGTGATCGAAGTCATCACGAACATCGACGCCGATCACATGGACACCTACGGCCACGATTTCGCGCGGCTCAAGCAGGCCTTCATCGAATTCACGCAGCGCCTGCCGTTCTACGGCAGCGCGGTGGTGTGCGTCGACGATCCGAACGTGCGGCAGATCATCCCGTTCATCTCGAAGCCGGTCGTGCGCTACGGGCTGTCGCCGGACGCGCAGGTGCGCGCGGAAGACATCGACGCGCGCGACGGTCGCATGCATTTCACGGTGATCCGCGAAGGGCGCGCGCCGCTCGCGGTGGTGCTGAACATGCCGGGCCTGCACAACGTGCAGAACGCGCTCGCGGCGATCGCGATCGCGACCGATCTCGGCGTGGCCGACGACGCGATCCAGCTGGCGCTGGCGGAATTCAACGGCGTCGGCCGACGCTTCCAGCGCTACGGCGAGGTGCCGAGCGCGGACGGCGGCCATTACACGCTGATCGACGACTACGGCCACCACCCCGTCGAGATGGCGGCGACGATCGCGGCCGCGCGCGGCGCGTTCCCGGGCCGCCGCCTCGTGCTGGCGTTCCAGCCGCACCGCTACACGCGCACGCGCGATTGTTTCGACGACTTCGTCAATGTGCTGTCGACAGTCGACGCGCTGGTGCTGACGGAAGTGTATGCCGCGGGCGAAGCGGCGATCGCGACGGCCAGCGGCGACGCGCTGTCGCGTGCGCTGCGCGCGGTGGGCAAGGTTGACCCGGTGTTCGTCGCGACGGTCGACGACGTGCCGGACGCACTGGCCAGGGTCGCGCAGAACGGCGACGTGGTGATCACGATGGGCGCGGGTTCGATCGGCGGCGTGCCGGCGAAGCTCGTGCAACACACACAACAGAAGGCATGACATGAGCGGGATCGATCCGAAACGTTTCGGCAAGGTGGCGGTGTTGTTCGGTGGTGAATCCGCCGAGCGCGAGGTGTCGCTCACCTCGGGCCGTCTCGTGCTGCAGGGCCTGCGTGACGCGGGCGTCGATGCGCATCCGTTCGACCCGGCCGAGCGGCCGCTGTCGGCGCTGAAGGACGAAGGCTTCGTGCGCGCGTTCAACGCGCTGCATGGCGGCTACGGCGAGAACGGCCAGATCCAGGGCGCGCTCGATTTCTACGGTATCCGCTACACGGGCAGCGGTGTGCTCGGCTCGGCGCTCGGCCTCGACAAGTTCCGCACGAAGCTCGTGTGGCAACAGACGGGCGTGCCGACGCCGCCGTTCGAGACGGTGATGCGCGGCGACGACTACGCGGCCCGCGCGGCGGACATCGTCGCGAAGCTCGGCCTGCCGCTGTTCGTGAAGCCGGCGAGCGAAGGCTCGAGCGTCGCGGTGCTGAAGGTGAAGACGGCCGACGCGTTGCCCGCCGCACTGTCGGAAGCCGCTGCGCATGACAAGATCGTGATCGTCGAGAAGAGCATCGAAGGCGGCGGCGAATACACCGCGTGCATCGCCGGCGATCTCGACTTGCCGCTGATCAAGATCGTGCCGGCCGGCGAGTTCTACGACTACCACGCGAAGTATGTCGCCGACGATACGCAATACCTGATTCCGTGCGGGCTGCCGGCGGAACAGGAAGCGGAACTGAAGCGCATCGCGCGCCGCGCGTTCGACGTGCTCGGCTGCACCGACTGGGGGCGCGCGGACTTCATGCTCGATGCCGCCGGCAACGCGTATTTCCTGGAAGTGAACACGGCCCCCGGGATGACCGACCACTCGCTGCCGCCGAAGGCCGCGCGGTCGATCGGCATCAGCTATTCGGAGCTGGTCGTGAAGGTGCTGTCGCTTACGCTCAACGACTGACGCAGGAACGGAACGACGTATGTGGAACAACGTTCGCCAACTCAACCTTGCCGCCAGCGCGCTGTATGCGCTGTTGCTGCTCGTGTTGGCGGCGGCCGGCTGCTACTGGTTGATCCAGCGTCCGACGTTCGCGCTGCGCGAAATCCGGATCGACGGCGACACCGAGCACATCAACACGCCGACGGTGCGTGCGGGTGTGGTCGGCCGGCTGAAGGGCAATTTCTTCACGGTCGATCTCGATACGGCGCGTGCCGCGTTCGAGCAGATGCCGTGGGTGCGCCACGCGAGCGTGCGCCGGGTGTGGCCGAATGCGCTGGCTGTCACGCTCGAGGAGTACAAACCGCTCGGGACCTGGGGCAGCGCGCAGCTCGTGAGCGTCGACGGCGAGCTGTTCACCGCGAACCAGGGCGAACTGGATCAGGAACTGCCGGCGTTCGATGGCCCGGAGGGTAGTGCGAAGGAAGTCGTCACGCGGTATCGCGACTTCACGAACTGGTTTGCGCCGCTGAAGGCGGCGCCGGAAGAAGTGACGCTGTCGGCGCGCTACGCGTGGACGGTGAAGCTGTCGAACGGCATGCAGGTCGAGCTGGGCAAGGAGCGCACCAGCGAGACCCTGCATGACCGGAGCCAGCGCCTCGTCGCCGCGTGGCCGGCCGTCACGGCGCGTTGGGGCAACGACATCGAGTATGCGGACCTGCGTTATCCGAACGGATTCGCGATTCGTGCGGCAGGCATGCGGTTCCTGACCGATACCGACAAGCGCAAGAAGTAACGAGAGATCACACGCAAGAGCACTTTATGAGCAAAGACTACAAGGATCTGCTGGTTTCCCTCGACATCGGCACGTCGAAGGTGGTGGCCATTGTCGCCGAGCTGAAGGGCGAAGGCCATTACGAGGTGATCGGCCTCGGCCAGAGCGAATCGAAGGGTCTGAAGAAGGGCGTGGTGGTCAATATCGAGGCCACCGTGCAGTCGATCCAGCGCGCGCTCGAGGAAGCCGAGCTGATGGCCGACTGCAAGATCACCAACGTGTTCACGGGGATTGCCGGCAGCCACATCCGCAGCTTCAACTCGAGCGGGATGGTCGCGATCAAGGACAAGGAAGTCACGCAGACCGACGTCGCGCGCGTGATCGAGACCGCGAAGGCGATCAACATCCCGACCGACCAGCAGGTGCTGCACATCCTCACGCAGGAATTCATCATCGACGGCCAGGAAGACGTGCGCGAGCCGATCGGGATGAGCGGCATCCGCCTCGAGGTGAAGGTGCACATCGTGACGGGCGCGGTCAGTGCCGCGCAGAACATCGTCAAGTGCGTGCGCCGCTGCGGGCTGGAAGTGAACGACCTGATCCTGCAGCCGCTCGCGTCGTCGCTGGCCGTGTTGACGGAAGACGAGAAGGATCTCGGCGTGGTGCTGGTCGACATCGGCGGCGGCACGACCGACATCGCGATCTTCGCCGAAGGCGCGATCCGCCATACCGCGGTGATTCCGATCGCCGGCGACCAGATCACGAGCGACATCGCGATGGCGCTGCGCACGCCGACGCCGGACGCGGAAGACATCAAGGTCGGCTACGGGATCGCGAAGCAGGCGCTCGCCGATCCGGACGAGATGGTCGAAGTGCCGGGCCTCGGCGAACGCGGCCCGCGCACGCTGTCGCGCCAGGCGCTCGCGGCCGTGATCGAGCCGCGCGTCGAGGAACTGTTCTCGCTCGTGCAGCAGGTGGTGCGCGAGTCGGGTTATGAAGAACTGCTGAGCTCCGGCGTGGTCATTACCGGCGGCGCTTCGATGATGCCGGGCATGGTCGAGCTCGGCGAAGACATTTTCCTGAAGCCGGTGCGCATCGGCGCGCCGGAATACGCGGGCGGCCTCGCCGACGTGGTGCGCAATCCGCGCTACTCGACGGCGATGGGCCTGCTCGTCGAAGGCAGTGCACAGCGCATGCGCGGTCGCAAGGTCGCCGTGCAGTCCGGCAACGCGGGGCAGATCTTCTCGCGGATGAAGGAGTGGTTCCTGAGCAATTTTTGAGTACCCCCACGGCTCGGAAGGCCGAGCCTGCCCCCCGAGGGGGCCAAGAAAACCTGGGGCAGCCCGGCGTTTTCTTGGGGATGAACCGAATCGAAATTCGCGCTGGTGCCGGCGGCTGGCGCGCGACAGGAGGTTGCCCGATCTCCTGCCGAATAACGGCCGAGTAGTTTTATTTTCTTGACGGAGGCAACAATGGAATTCGAAATGCTGGAAACCGAAACCAACGGCACCATCATCAAGGTGGTCGGCGTTGGCGGCGCTGGCGGCAATGCCGTTCAGCACATGATCAACCGTGGCGTGCAGGGCGTCGACTTCATCGTGATGAACACCGACGCACAGGCGCTGTCGCGCGCGCGCGCACCGTCCGTGATCCAGCTCGGCAACACCGGCCTCGGCGCCGGCGCGAAGCCGGAAATGGGCAAGGCGGCGGCGGAAGAGGCGCGTGAGCGCATCGCCGACGCGCTGCGTGGCGCGCACATGGTGTTCATCACGGCCGGCATGGGTGGCGGTACGGGCACGGGCGCGGCGCCGGTGGTCGCGCAGATCGCGAAGGAGATGGGCATTCTGACGGTGGGTGTCGTCAGCAAGCCGTTCGAATTCGAAGGCGGCAAGCGCATGCGCGTCGCGGAAGCAGGCTCGCAGCAACTGGAGGATCACGTCGACTCGCTGATCGTCGTCCTGAACGACAAGCTGTTCGACGTGATGGGCGATGACGCCGAGATGGACAAGTGCTTCCAGTGCGCGGACGACGTGTTGAACAACGCGGTTGCAGGCATTGCCGAAATCATCAATGTCGATGGCCTCGTGAACGTCGACTTCGAAGACGTGAAGACGGTGATGGGCGAGCAGGGCAAGGCGATGATGGGCACGGCGACGGTCGCCGGCGTCGATCGCGCACGCCTCGCGGCGGAACAGGCCGTGGCGAGCCCGCTGCTCGAAGGCGTCGATCTGTCGGGCGCGCGCGGCGTGCTGGTCAACATCACGTCGAGCCGTTCGCTGCGCCTGTCGGAAACGCGCGAAGTGATGAACACGATCAAGAGCTACGCGGCGGAAGACGCCACGGTGATCTTCGGTGCGGTGTACGACGACGCAATGGGCGATGCACTGCGCGTGACGGTCGTGGCGACGGGTTTGGGCCGTGCGGCGAAGAAGCAGCAATCGGCTCCGATGACGCTGCTGCGCACGGGTACCGACAATCAGCCGGTCAGCGCGATCTCGCACGGCTATGCGCAGCCGCAACACGTCAGCACGGCCGACTACGGCGCGCTCGATACGCCGGCGGTGTGGCGCAATTCGCGCGAAACCGCGGCATCGCACGTGCAGGCGCTGCAGGAGAAGGGTGTCGACACGTACGACATCCCGGCTTTCCTGCGCAAGCAGGCTGACTGACGACGCACACACAGGCGAAGCCGCGGCGCAATCGATGAGATTGCCGCGGTAACGCCGGCGTGACGGATGCCACGGACCACGACAGGCCGCGTCGGATGCGACGCCGGGCCGGGAAACGTGCCCTCTTCGCATGAGCGGAGCGGGATGGGACGTGCTGTCCGCAATACGCCGAAAAACCGTATCGCTATGAGGGACCAGCCATGATTCAAGTGGGCGACGCGCTGCCCGACGCGCAACTGTTCGAATTCATCGACGACGCGCGCGAAGGCTGCACGCTGGGGCCGAATGCCTTCAGCGTGCGCGATCAGGTTGCGGGAAAGCGGGTGGTGATCTTCGGATTGCCGGGTGCTTTCACGCCGACCTGTTCGGCGCAGCATGTGCCGGGCTATGTCGAGCACGCCGAGCAACTGCGCTCGGCGGGCATCGACGAGGTCTGGTGCGTGTCCGTCAACGACGCATTCGTGATGGGCGCATGGGGACGTGATCTGCACACCGCGGGCAAGGTGCGCATGATGGCGGACGGCAGCGCTGCTTTCACTCATGCGCTGGGGCTGACGCAGGATTTGTCCGCGCGTGGCATGGGAATCCGTTCCCTGCGCTACGCGATGGTGGTCGACGACGGTGTGGTCAAGACGCTGGCCGTCGAAGCGCCGGGCAAGTTCGAAGTGAGCGATGCGGCGAGCGTGCTCGCGACGTTGAAGTCCTGATCGTGCGGTGCGCCGTTGCCTGCCGGCAACGCTGCTCACCGGCCTCAGGGCAGTTGTAACACGGGCCGATGACCGGAAACGCCTCCGTTCCGGGCATCGGCCCGTCCCGTATCGGCGCGGGTAAACAGTCGAAACAGATTGATACGCAGTTTCAAACAGCGTTGAATAGGGAATTACGCTATAATCCCACCTATCGAATATAGCTCCTGATTGATAATCTCAATCAAGATGAAGAACACCATGCTGAAGCAGCGCACCATTAAATCGATCGTGAAGACCGTGGGCATCGGTCTCCACTCGGGCCGGAAGGTCGAACTGACGCTTCGCCCGGCCGCGCCGGGCACGGGGATCGTTTTCTCGCGCGTCGACCTGCCCACGCCAGTCGACATTCCGGCATCCGCGATGTCGATCGGCGACACGCGGCTCGCGTCGGTGCTGCAGAAGGATGGTGCGCGCGTGTCGACCGTCGAGCACCTGATGTCGGCGTGTGCCGGCCTCGGCATCGACAACCTCTATGTCGACGTGACGGCCGAGGAAATCCCGATCATGGACGGCAGCGCCGCGTCCTTCGTGTTCTTGATCCAATCCGCGGGCATCGAGGAGCAGAATGCGCCGAAGCGCTTCATCAAGGTGAAGAAGCCGGTCGAATTCCGCGACGGCGACAAGTTCGCGCGTCTCGATCCGTATTTCGGCTTCAAGCTGAAGTTCACGATCGACTTCCGTCACCCGGCCGTCGACAAGACCGGCCAGGAACTCGAGGTCGACTTCGGGAACACGTCGTACGTACGCGAGATCGCGCGTGCGCGCACGTTCGGTTTTGCCCATGAAGTCGAAATGATGCGCGAGCTGGGTCTCGCACGCGGCGGCAGCATGGACAACGCGATCGTGCTCGACGAATACCGGATCCTGAACAACGACGGGCTGCGCTACGACGACGAGTTCGTGAAGCACAAGATGCTCGACGCGATCGGCGACCTGTACGTGATCGGCCATCCGCTGCTGGCGTCGTACACCGCATACAAGTCGGGTCACGGGTTGAACAATGCGCTGCTGCGCGAACTGCTCGCGCACGAGGACGCATACGAGATCGTCACGTTCGACGATCCGCAAGCCGCGCCGAGCGGCTTCGCGTTCGACACGCAGACGGCCTTCGCCTGATCGGCATTCGGCACCCGCGATAAAAAAAGCGACCTTCGGGTCGCTTTTTCATTGGGCGGCCGCCTGCGCGGTCGGCGCGCGTTCAGCGCGAAGACTTCGCACCGTGGCGCGCGGCCATCCGCGCGAGTGCAGCCTGCAGCGGCGACGGCTCGAGGTGATCGGCGAGGTCGCGCAACGCGGTAGCGCCGACGGTCGTCATACGCGCCTGCTTCACGTGCGGCGGTTCCGGCGCGTCCTTCGGACGCACGCGCACGCGCAGCGCCGAGACCGGCCAGCCGCGCTTCTGGAGATCGGCGAGCAGGCGCGGCTCGACCTGCCGCAGCCGGGCGGCGAGCGCATTGTGCGCGGCAAAGAGGGTCAGGGTGCCGTCCTTGATGGAGCCCGGTTCGACGTGATTCGCGAGATAGTCGGGCAGGAGCGCGGCGAGGTCGCGCTGCAGCGACGCGACTTGTTCGACGCCGGCGCGCAGCGCCGCGAACGCGTCGGTGCGGTTGAGCACTTCGGACACGGGTTGCGGGCGATACGCGGGGAGCGGGCCGAAACGCTTGGAAAATCGGTTCATCGAGGCATTCTTCGGGCGCGCACGGGCGCGGACGTTGACGCCGATTGTACCCGCGCCGGCTCGCGCACGGGCGGCTTTCGGGTCACGCGCCCGGTTGCCCGCGCGGGTTTGGCGTGCGGCGTGAGTCCGGCCGGGACACCGGCGCATGCTTCCTCGCGTGCTAAAATTGCTCGTTTGATTCCACTAATTCGCTAAGCCGCCGGGGCTCGGGCGTCGGGGCGCGCAACGCGCGCCGGGCGCCGGTGCTGCGACGCAGGATCCGATCCGATGACAACCGGTTTTCTCCAGAAAATTTTTGGCAGCCGCAACCAGCGGCTCGTCAAGCAATATCAAAAGACCGTCGCGACGATCAATGCGCTCGAAACGCAGATCGAGAAGCTGACGGACGACCAGTTGCGCGGCAAGACGGATGAGTTCCGCCAGCGGATCGCGGGCGGCGAGTCGCTCGACAAGCTGCTGCCCGAGGCGTTCGCGGTCTGCCGGGAGGCGAGCCGCCGCGTGCTGAAGATGCGCCACTTCGACGTGCAGATGATCGGCGGCATGGTGCTCCACTACGGCAAGATCGCGGAAATGCGCACCGGCGAGGGCAAGACGCTCGTCGCGACGCTGCCCGTCTACCTGAATGCGCTGGCCGGCCGTGGCGTGCACGTCGTGACGGTCAACGACTACCTCGCGCAGCGCGACGCCGAATGGATGGCGCGCCTCTACAACTTCCTCGGTCTGTCGGTCGGCATCAACCTGTCCGGCATGGAGCACGACCAGAAGCAGCAGGCCTACGCGGCGGACATCACCTACGGCACGAACAACGAGTTCGGCTTCGACTACTTGCGCGACAACATGGTCTACGAGACCGACGCGCGCGTGCAGCGGGCACTGAACTTCGCGGTCGTCGACGAAGTGGACTCGATCCTGATCGACGAGGCGCGTACGCCGCTGATCATCTCGGGCCAGGCGGAAGATCACACCGAACTGTACGTCCGGATGAACGCGCTGCCGCCGCTGCTCGAGCGGCAGATCGGCGAGGAGAAGGCCGACGGCACGGGCGTCGAGAAACCGGGCGACTACACGCTCGACGAGAAGGCGCGCCAGGTGTTCCTGACGGAGTCGGGCCACGAGAAGGCCGAGCGGCTGCTCGCCGAGTGGGGCCTGATCGGCGAGGGCGAGAGCCTGTACGCGCCGCAGAACATCACGCTGATGCACCACGTGTACGCGGCGCTGCGCGCACACACGCTGTTCCACAAGGACCAGCACTACGTCGTGCAGAACGGCGAAGTGGTGATCGTCGACGAATTCACGGGCCGCCTGATGGCGGGCCGCCGCTGGTCCGACGGCCTGCACCAGGCGGTCGAGGCGAAGGAACACGTGAAGATCCAGAGCGAGAACCAGACGCTCGCCTCGATCACGTTCCAGAACTACTTCCGCATGTACGCGAAGCTCGCGGGCATGACCGGTACGGCCGACACCGAAGCGTACGAATTCAACGAGATCTACGGCCTCGAGACGGTCGTGATCCCGACCAACCGCCCGCCGAAGCGGATCGACAAGCAGGACCAGATCTACAAGACGGCCAAGGAGCGTTACGACGCGGTGATCCGCGACATTCGCGACTGCTACGAGCGCGGCCAGCCGGTGCTGGTCGGCACGACGTCGATCGAGAACTCGGAACTGCTGTCGCACCTGCTGAAGCAGGCCGGCCTGCCGCACGAGGTGCTGAACGCGAAGCAGCACGAGCGTGAAGCCGCGATCGTCGCGGAAGCCGGCCGTCCGAACCGCATCACGATCGCCACCAACATGGCGGGCCGCGGTACCGACATCGTGCTCGGCGGCAACGCCGAGAAGCAGGCCGCGTTCATCGAGGCCGACGACGCGATCCCGGCCGACGAAAAAGCGCGCCGCATCAAGCAGCTGCACGACGAGTGGGAAACGCTGCACGAGCAGGTGAAGGCCGCGGGCGGCCTGCACATCATCGGCACCGAGCGCCACGAATCGCGCCGGATCGACAACCAGCTGCGCGGCCGTGCGGGCCGCCAGGGCGACCCGGGCTCGTCGCGCTTCTACCTGTCGCTCGACGATCCGCTGCTGCGCATCTTCGCGGGCGACCGCGTGCGCTCGATCATGGATCGACTGAAGATGCCGGAAGGCGAGGCGATCGAGGCCGGCATCGTTACGCGTTCGATCGAATCGGCGCAGCGCAAGGTCGAGGCGCGCAACTTCGACATCCGCAAGCAGCTGCTCGAATACGACGACGTGTCGAACGACCAGCGCAAGGTGATCTACCAGCAGCGCAATGAACTGCTCGAAGCCCACGACATCACCGAGACGATCTCGGCGATGCGTCATGGCGTGATCGCCGAAGTCGTCCACCAGTTCGTGCCGCAAGGCAGCATCGAGGAACAGTGGGACGTGCCCGAGCTCGAGGAAGCGCTGCGCAACGACTGGCAGCTCGACCTCGCGATCCAGGAAATGGTGAACGAGTCGTCGTCGATCACGGCCGAGGAGATTCTCGAAGCGGTGACGACCGCCGCCGACGAGCAGTACGAGGCGAAGGTCGCGATGGTCGGCCGCGAATCGTTCAGCGCGTTCGAGCGCTCGGTCATGCTGCAGACGGTCGATCGCCTGTGGCGCGAGCACCTTGCGGCGCTCGACCACCTGCGCCAGGGCATCCACCTGCGCGGCTATGCGCAGAAGAACCCGAAGCAGGAATACAAGCGCGAGGCGTTCGAGCTGTTCGCCGCGATGCTCGAGGCGATCAAGCAGGAAGTCACGCGCATCGTGATGAACGTGCAGATCCAGTCGCCGGAGCAGCTCGAGGAAGCCGCCGAGCAGATCGAGGAGCGCGGCGGTCATCTCGAAAACGTCGAGTATCAGCATGCCGACTACGCGGAATCCGGCGCGCCGGTCGCGAACGTCGCGGCCGCCACCGCGGCGACGGCGACGGCCGACATGGTCGGCAGCGCGATGACCCACAGCGGCCCCGGCGGCGAGATGCCGAAGGTCGGCCGCAATGACCCCTGCCCGTGCGGCAGCGGCAAGAAGTACAAGCAATGTCACGGGAAGCTGTCATGATCGACGGCGGCGCGCACCCGCGTGCCGCTTCGTTTGCAGCTTCGAGTCAGTGATGTGAGTTGCGGCGGCCCGCGTGCGGCCCGCCGGTTCTTCCAATCGATGCCGGCGGATGCCGGCATTTTCCATCCGGCAGGTGTGCCCTATGGCTGTCAATTTTCCGTCGATCGATCCCGCCCAACTCCATCCTGTCGCCGGCGTCACGCTCGGCTGGGCGGAAGCGAACATCCGCAAGCCGAATCGCAAGGACGTGCTGGTCATCTCCGTCGACGAAGGGGCGACGGTCGCAGGCGTATTCACCGAGAACCGCTTCTGCGCCGCGCCGGTGACGGTGTGTCGCGAGCACCTGGCAGCGGTGCGTGCCGGCGGCGCGGGCATCCGCGCGCTCGTCGTGAACACGGGCAACGCGAATGCGGGCACCGGCGAGCCGGGCCTCGTGAACACGCGTGAGACCTGCTCGGAACTCGCGCGCCTCGCGGGCATCGAGGCCGCGCAGGTGTTGCCGTTCTCGACCGGCGTGATTCTCGAGCCGCTGCCGATCGACCGCCTGAAGGCTGGGCTGCCGGCCGCGCTCGCAAACCGCAAGGCCGCGAACTGGTACGACGCCGCGCAGGCGATCATGACGACCGACACGCTGCCGAAGGCCACGTCTCGCCAGGTGACGATCGACGGCCACACGGTCACGCTGACGGGCATCAGCAAGGGGGCGGGCATGATCAAGCCGAACATGGCGACGATGCTGGGCTTCCTCGCGTTCGATGCGACGGTGGCGCAGCCGGTCCTCGATACGCTCGTGAAGGAAGTGGCCGACCGCTCGTTCAACTGCATCACGATCGACGGCGATACGTCGACGAACGACTCGTTCATCCTGATCGCATCGGGCAAGAGCACGCTGCCCGCGATCACGTCGACCGATTCGCCCGCCTATGCAGCGCTGCGCGATGCGGTCACGCAGGTCGCTCAGGTGCTGTCGCAGCTGATCGTGCGCGATGGCGAAGGCGCAACGAAATTCATGACGGTGCAGGTCGAAGGCGGCAAGAGCGTCGCCGAGTGCCGCCAGATCGCGTATGCGATCGGGCACTCGCCGCTCGTGAAGACGGCCTTCTACGCATCCGACCCCAACCTGGGCCGGATCCTCGCGGCGATCGGCTACGCGGGCGTCACGGATCTCGACGTCGGCAAGATCGATCTCTATCTCGACGACGTGCTCGTCGCGAAGGCCGGTGGCCGCAACCCGGCTTACCAGGAGGAGGACGGCCAGCGCGTGATGAAGCAGAGCGAAATCACGATCCGCGTGCTGCTCGGCCGCGGTGACGCGCAGGCAACGATCTGGACGTGCGATCTTTCGCACGATTACGTGAGCATCAACGCGGATTATCGCTCCTGATCGGGAGCGCTCGAACGACATGGACAAGCTCGAACAGTTTCTGACGCGCGCGGAAGCGCTGCTCGGCCGCCTTGAGGGGATGCTGCCGCCCGCGCCGGCGGCCATCGACTGGAACGCCGCCACCGCGTTCCGCTGGCGCAAGCGCCAGGGGCGCGGCTATTTGCAGCCGGTGCCGGCAGCGTCGTCGATCACGCTGGGCGACCTGCACAACATCGATCGACAGAAAGGGCTGATCGAGCAGAACACGCGACAGTTCGTCCAGCGCAAGCCGGCGAACAACGTGCTGCTGACAGGTGCGCGCGGCACTGGCAAGTCGTCCCTGATCAAGGCCTGCCTGAACGCGTATGCGAAGGACGGGCTGCGCCTGATCGAAGTCGACAAGGACGACCTGCACGATCTCGGCGACATCGTTGATCTGATCTCTCAGCGCCCGGAGCGTTTCATCGTGTTCTGCGACGACCTGTCGTTCGAGGAGGGCGAATCGGGCTACAAGGCGCTGAAGGTCGCGCTCGACGGCTCGATCGCGGCGCAGTCCGACAACGTGCTGATCTACGCGACGTCGAACCGCCGCCATCTGCTGCCCGAGTACATGAGCGACAACGAGTCGTACAAGCATCTGCCGGACGGCGAGATCCACCCCGGTGAAGTCGTCGAGGAAAAGATCTCGCTGTCGGAGCGCTTCGGCCTGTGGGTCAGCTTCTACCCGTTCAAGCAGGACGACTACCTCGACATCGTCGCGCACTGGCTGCGCCATTTCGGCTGCGCGGACGCGGAGATCGAGACGGCGCGCGGCGACGCGCTCGTCTGGGCGCTCGAGCGCGGTTCACGTTCGGGGCGCGTCGCATGGCAGTTCGCGCGCGACTGGTCGGGTCGCAAGGAGCAGGCATGAGCGCGGATTTCGCAGCGGGCAGCGTGCGCGCGCCCGATGGACGCAAGGTGACAGAGGTCGCGGTCGGCGTGATGGTGCAGGCGGACGGTCGTTACCTGCTCGCGCAGCGGCTGCAGGGCAAGCCGTACGAGGGCTACTGGGAGTTTCCCGGCGGCAAGCTGGAGGCCGGGGAGAGCGTGGAGGACGCGCTGGCGCGCGAATTGCACGAGGAACTCGGCATCGAAGTCACCGCCAGCCACCGCTGGCATACGCTCGAGCACGATTATCCGCACGCGTACGTGCGGCTCTATTTCTGCAAGGTGACGGGCTGGACGGGCGAGCCGCACAGCAAGGAAGGGCAGGCGTTCGTGTGGCAGCAACTGCCGGTCGAGGTCTCGCCGCTGTTGCCGGCGGCGCTGCCGGTGCTGGAGCTGCTTGAGAAGGAGGCGGCGTCGCAATGACGCCGTGGCGGCTCGCCTGAAAGGCGGGCCATATCCGCAGGGCGGGCGTGTCGCGCGCCGCTCAGCTGTCGCGGCGGCCGTCGGTGCCGTCTTCCTCCGACGACGGACCCTCGTCGGAGGCGCCGCCGATCCGGTACTTTTCTGCGGCCCATGCGCCGAGGTCGAGCTGCTTGCAGCGGGCCGAACAGAAGGGACGGAACTTGTTTTCAGGCGTCCAGCGCACTTCTGCGCCGCACGAAGGACATTTCACTACGGTAGTCATACGAAAGCGTCGAACCGGCACGCGGCCGTTACAGATTGCACAGTGTCAGATGGAACGGCACGTCGATGTCCACCGCGCGCGGCCGCACGTCGCCGTCCTGCATGGTGAACCGTACCCACAGCATGTATTTGTTGGCGCTCGCTTCGGGAATCACGCGCAGCTCCGGGGGCACGCGGACCTGCATCAGCTGGTAGGAGCGCCCCGACAACATCTGCTGGTAGCTGCCCTGCATCGCCATCACTTTCGAAGCCTGCCCCGATTCACGTGCGAGCCGCAGCACGATCGCAGCGGCATCGCGCAGCGGTAGCAGCGGCAGGATCCATTTCGCGATGTCCTGGCGCCGCTGTTCCGCGGGCCATTGCTGCCACGCATAGTACGACGGCAGGTCGAACTTGCACGTGCCGCCGGGAATCACCGCGCGGCTGCGGATGCTGGCGAGCCACTCGTTGTCGACCAGATGCTGCCCGGTCTTGCCCTGCATCTGCGCAAGATTGGCGAGTGTCTGCTCGATTTCACCGAGCACGGCCTCGAGCGCATTCTGTTCGATGCCCGGATTGCCGCGAAAGGGGGCGAGCGTCTGGCGTTGACGTTCGAGCTCCTTCATCAGATCCGATTTCAGGTCCGCGCGGCCTGTGACCTCGGCGATTTCGAACAGCGTCGTCAGCGCGACGTGATGTTCACGCGGGTCCTCCTGAGCCAAAAAGAACGCGAAGCGCTCGAACAGGTCTTCGAGGCGCAATAGCGTGCGAATTCGCTCGTTGAACGGATACTCGTAAAGAATCAAGCGCGCTCGCCTCTAGGGTAGGGATTGAAACAATGCAGGACATTCTAATGCTCACTGTCTACCCTAGCAACGCACCAATTTCGTACACCATCACGATCGCACGCGGCGGTCAGTGTGCGGCAGCCGCGAATGCGAGATAGCGTTGGTGCAGTGCGTCGACCTGTGCGGCGAGAGCAGCGGGTGTCGTCGCGTCGTTGACGATCACATCGTCGGCCGCAGCGAGACGTGCTTCGCGCGTCGCCTGTCTTGCGATGATCGCTTCGACTTGTTCGCGCGTGAAACCATTGCGCCGCATCACACGTGCGATCTGCGTTTCGACCGGACAGTCGACGACCAGCACGCGATCGCTGCGCGCCTTCCAGTTACCTGACTCGACGAGCAGCGGCACGACGAAGATCACGTAAGGGCCCTGCGCTTCGCGGGCCTCGCGCTCGGTCTCGGCGCGGATCAGCGGATGCGTGATAGCTTCGAGGCGCCGACGTGCGTCGTCGTCGCTGAAAATGAGTGCGCGCATCTTCGCGCGGTCGAGCGAGCCGTCGGCTGCGATGAAGTCCGGTCCGAATGCCTGTTCGATCGCTGGCATCGCGAGGCCGGCCGGTGCGGTGATGCGGTGCGCGATCAGGTCGGTATCGACGAGCGATGCACCGCGTGCGGCGAACATGTCGGCGACGGTCGTCTTGCCGCTGCCGATGCCGCCGGTGAGTCCTATTGAAAACATGTGAGCCTCCGCCGGGCCGTCACGAGGCAGCGAAGCGCCTTCCCGCGACGCAGCGAACATGGCGGCCGCTGGCGGTGCGTCATGTCAGCCGCCGAGTGCCGAGTAGAAAGGGGTACCGAAAAACAGCGTCGCGACGCCGCCTGCCGCGAGAAACGGGCCGAACGGAATCGGCTCCTCGAAGCGCATGCGTCCGCGCCAGGTCGCGACGAGCCCGACGAGCGCGCCCGTCACCGCGGCGAACAGCACGACCTGCGGCAGCGCGGCCCAGCCCATCCACGCGCCGAGCGCGGCGAGCAGCTTCAGGTCGCCGAAGCCGATGCCCTCGATGCCGCGCAACCATTTGAACAGCCAGTAAACCGACCACAGGAACAGGTAGCCGGCCATCGCGCCGACCACGGCCGAACGCAGCGACGTGAACGTGCCGCCGAGGTTCAGTGCGAGCCCGGCCCACAGCAACGGCAGCGTCATCGAATCGGGCAGGTACCCGGTCTGGATATCGATCGCGCTCATGGCCAGCAGTGCCGCGCACAGTCCGAACGCGGCGAGTGCGGCGACGGTGGGGCCGAACGCGGCGAGCGAACCGGCGGCGAGCAGCGCACCAGCGAGTTCGACGAGCGGATAGCGCACGCCGATCGCATGACCGCACTGACGGCAGCGCCCGCGCAACAGCAAGTAGCTCACGAGCGGGATGTTCTCCCACGCACGCAGCACGTGACCGCAATGTGGACAGGCGCTGCGCGGGCGCCACAGATCGTAATGCGGCGGATAACCGTCGTCCGACGGCGTGCATGCGCTGCCGGTCGCTTCGGCGATCTCGGCCTGCCAGGCGCGCTGCATCATCACCGGGATGCGATGCACGACGACGTTCACGAAGCTGCCGACGCACAGGCCGAGCACGACGGCGAACGCATATTGCACCGCGGCCGGCAGCATCGCCAGCGCGAGCAACATGCTGTTGGGCGAGTCGAAAACGGTGATCAGGGGCGCGGGCGTCATGGGGCTCGGGTTCGGGCATGAAAGGCGACAGAATCGGTTGCGATGCTACACCACGTTGCCCAGCTGAAGGATGGGCAGATACATCGCGATCACGAGGCCGCCGACGAGTGCGCCCAGCACGATCACGATCAGCGGCTCGCCGAGCGCTGCGAGCGCATCGAGACGCGCGTCGAGCTGACGCTCGCATAGTGCGGCGATATCGGTGAGCATCGTGTCGAGCGCGCCGGTTTCCTCGGCGACGGCGATCGGCTGCACGACGTCGTCCGGGAAGCATCCCGTCGCGTGCATCGCATCGGCCAGACGCGCGCCGCGCAGCACGCGCGTCGCAATCTGTGCGGTGGCCTGTTCGAACACCGGATGGCCGGCGGTGCGCTCGAGCGTGGCGAACGCATCGGCGAGCGGGACGCCGGCGCCGAGCAGCGTTGCAAGCGAGCGGCACCAGCGCGCGGTCGCGAAGCGCGTGAGCGCGCTGCCGACGCACGGCAGATTCAGCAGATGCCGTGCAACCGTATAGCGCAGCGAAGACGAGCGCCGCAGCGCGTGGCGCGCGGCGAATCCTGCGACGGCTGCGCCGGCTACCAACGCGCCACCCCAGGCCGATGTCGCGGACGAGAGGGCGAGCAGGGCGCGGGTTGGTGCAGGCAGTGCCGCGCCGAAACCGTCGAAGATCTGTCGGAACGTCGGCACGACCCACACCATCAGCGCGGCCGAGATAACGAGCGCGAACACGATGACGGCGACCGGATACGCGAGCGCGGCACGCAGCTTGCGCCATTGCGCGTCGGCGCGTTCCCGGTGCTCCGCGACGCGGGTCAGCACGGTACCGAGCGCACCCGATGCCTCGCCCACCTCGATCAACTGGCGATACAGCATGCCGAACTGGGACGGATAGCGTGCGAGCGCGGCGGCGAAGCGTTGCCCGCCGACGATCTCGCGCGCGAGACCGGCGGCGATGCGCGGCAGCCCGTCGCGCGTGCGGGTGCGGGCGAGCATCTCGAGCGACGGCGCGAGCGGTAGTCCGGCTTGCAGCAGGCTCGCGAGTTGACGCGTGAAGCGCGTGACCTCCCGTGAGCCGGCCGCTGGTGGTCGGGCCGGGCCGCGGACGTCGAGCGACAGCACCGCAACGCCCTCGCGCGCGAGCGCTGCCCGTGCGGCGGCGGCATCGAAGGCGATGACGTTTCCGCGGCATGGCGTGCCGTCGCGACGACGGCCGCGCCACGTGAAGCAGGTGTCGCTTGGCGGTGCATGCATGGCGATCACGCGTCGGGCGTCGCGGCCAGCGCTTCCGCGATGCTCGTCGTGCCGTCGCGGACGTGCGCAAGTGCCGCGTCGCGCAGACTGCATACGCCCTCGGACGCCGCGCATTGCGCGAGCGTGCCGACGCTTGCGCGCGCGACGATGCGCTCCGCCATTGCCGGTGAAACCGGCATTGTCTGATGCAGGCCGATCCGGCCGCGATATCCGATGCCGTGACAGGCGGCACAGCCGCGCGCGACGAACGGACGCCATCCGGATTCCAGCGCTGCCGAATCGCAGCCTGCTTCGCGCAGCGCGCGTGCCGATGCGTCCGAACGCACGCGGCAGATGGTGCACAGGCGCCGAACGAGGCGTTGCGCGGTGACGAGGCGCAACGCGGCCGCGAGGTTGTACGGCGCGACGCCGATGTCGAGCAGTCGCGCGACGGCTGTCGGCGCGTCGTTCGTGTGCAGCGTCGACAGCACGAGGTGCCCGGTCTGCGCGGCCTTGATCGCGACGTCGGCCGTCTCCGCATCGCGAATCTCGCCGACCATGATGACGTCCGGGTCCTGCCGCAGCAGCGCGCGCAGCGCAGTGGCGAAAGTGAGCCCGGCCTTTTCCGCCACGCCGACCTGGTTGATGCCCTCGAGCTGAATCTCGGCCGGATCCTCGACCGTGCACACGTTGTGGGCATCGCGGTCGAGCATCTGCAGCGCGCAGTAAAGCGACAGCGTCTTGCCGCTTCCGGTCGGCCCGGTGACGAGCACGAGCCCGTGTGGCGCGCGAATCGCGGCCTCCATCGCCGCCGCCTGCCGCGCGTCGAAGCCTAGGCGCGCAAGCGTGAGGTCGGGCGGCAATATTTCGAGGCGGCGCAACACGAGCTTCTCGCCGAACAGCGTGGGCAGCGAGCTGACCCGGTAGTCGCCGCGCATGCCGCCGTCGACCGCGATGCGCAGCCGGCCGTCCTGCGGAAGCCGGCGCTCGGCGATGTCCATGCGGGCGAGCACCTTGATCCGCGTCACGAGTGCGTCGCGCAGATGAGCAGGCGGCCGCGCGTGTTCATGCAGGACGCCGTCGATGCGCAGGCGGATGCGCCAGCCTGCTTCGAACGGTTCGACGTGGACGTCGGACGCGTCGCGCACGCGGGCGGCGTGCAGCGTGTCGGTCAGCAGCCGCACGGCGGGCGAATCGTCGAGCTGCGCCGCATCGAGCGACCGGGGCGTTTCAGCGGGCGATGCGTCGATGGAGGCAGGCGGCCGCTGCGTGCGCAGCGGCGCCCCAGGAGGTGGGAAGTGCATGTGAGCCGGCGCTCGGCCGCCTGTTGATCGTGACCTGCAAATGGTCGCGTATCGCGAGCGGTGCTGGCAGTCGGCCGTTCGGCTAGCGCGTGGCGCGTGCGCGCGTGCTGCGCGGCTTGAAGAGCTTGACGGTGCGAACGGCCTGGTCGTCGCTGCGCATGACCTCGAGCATCACGTCGCCGATTTTCAGGCACACGTCGCCTTCGGGAATTTCCTCGAGGATTTCGAGGATCAGGCCGTTCAGCGTTTTCGGTCCGTCGGTTGGCAGTTGCAGGTGCAACCAGCGGTTCAGTTCGCGCAGCGGCATGCTGGCGGCCACGATGCATTCGCCGTTCTGGTTCCAGCCGCCCGCGCGTTCGCCGCGCGGCATCGACGTCGTGAATTCGCCGATCAGTTCCTCGATGATGTCCTCGGGCGTGACGAGCCCCTCGAGTTCGCCGTACTCGTTGACGACAAGCGCGGTTCGCTGCCGGCTTTCCTGGAAATACTGGAGCTGCTGGACGACCGGCGTGCCCGACGGCACGTAGTACGGCTCGGCGAGCAGCGTGCGCAACGTTTCTCGGTCGAAATCCTGGTTGTGCAGTGCGGTGAGTGTCTTCCGGACGTGCAGCACGCCGAGCACCTTGTCGATGTCGCCCTCGTAGACGACCAGGCGGTTGTGATAGCAGGTCTCGAGCTGATGCAGGATGTCGTCGAGCGGCGCGTGGAAGTTGAGCGATTCGATTTGCCGGCGCGGCACCATCACGTCGTCGACGGTGATGTTCTCGAGGTCGAACAGGTTGAGCAGGATGCTGCGGTGCTTGGTCGGCATGAAGCTGCTCGATTCGAGCACGATCGCGCGCAGCTCGTCGGCCGACATACGCTGGTCGCGGCCCTTCTTCGTGTTGATGCGCAGCACCCAGAGCACGCCGTTCGCGAGCGCGTTGACGAACCAGACGATCGGCTTGAACACGCGCATCAGCGGCGCGATCACGAGACTGGCGGGCAGCGCGATGCGCTCGGGGAAGGTCGCGCCGACGATCTTCGGCGCGATTTCCGCGAACACGATGATCAGGAACGCGACGATGCCGGTCGCGATCGACAGCGCGAGGTTGTTGCGGCCGAACGTGTGTAGTGCGAGCGAGGTCGTCAGAACCGGGATGATCGTGTTGAACAGATTATTGCCGATCAGGATCACGCTGAGCAGCAGGTCGGTGCGTGTGAGAAGACCCTGCGTGGTTTTCGCGCCGAGCACGCCCTGGCCGGCGAGATGCTTCAGCCGATGGCGGTTGAGCGCCATCATCGCGGTCTCGGAAATGGAAAAGAAGCTGGAGCAGAGGAGAAGCAGGAAGACGGCGCCGATTTGCGCCCATAAGGGAATTTGGTCCACGCGTCAGAATGGGCAGTGAAGGACAGGGATGGAGCGAATATAGCAGAGGCCGGCGGCCGGTATATATCGCACGCGGCATCGGGCCCGCGTGACCGGGCAAAAGGAAGGCAAAAAAAAACCGTGCACATGGTGCACGGTTTTTTCAAATCTGGTCGGGGTGAGAGGATTCGAACCTCCGGCCTCTACGTCCCGAACGTAGCGCTCTACCAGGCTAAGCTACACCCCGATTTTTTGCTCTTTCGACTTTGGCGTCTTCGTGAAGATCGCTGCGTCGTCTCAAGCAAGAACGTAACTATAACGATGTTTTTTCTAAAAGGGAATACCTTGTTGAAGAAATTTTTCCAGACAAGGTATCGCGTCCCCTTCGCGGCGCGTTTACGACTGCCGCGACGTCGAGTACGAGCACAGCGCGAGCAGGCTTTCCTTGTAGATCGAATCCGGGAACGCGGCGATCGCGGCCGCAGCAGCCTGTGCTTCCTGGCGCGCGCATTCGAGCGTATGGTCGAGCGCGCCCGAGCGGGTGATGGCATCGAAAATCGTATCGAAGCGATCGGTGCCGCCTTGTTCGATCACCTCGCGTGCAAGCGCCGACTGTTCTGGCGTGCCGCGTTCGATCAGATAGATGAGCGGGAGCGTCGGTTTGCCTTCGCGCAGATCGTCGCCGGCATTCTTGCCCATCGCTTCGGCCGTGCCCGCGTAGTCGAGCCAGTCGTCCATGATCTGGAATGCGGTGCCGATCCGGCGGCCGTATTCGGCAGCGGCGGCCTCGGTCGGCGCATCGGCGCCGGCGAGCACCGCGCCCAGGCGGGCCGATGCCTCGAACAGCTTCGCTGTCTTGTAGCGGATCACCTGCATGTAGCGCGACTCGTCGACGTCCGCGTCGTGCATGTTCAGAAGCTGCAGCACTTCGCCTTCGGAGATGATCGTCGTCGCTTCCGACAGGATTTCCATCACGCGCATCTTGCCGACGCCGACCATCATCTCGAACGAGCGCGAATAGAGGTAGTCGCCGACCAGCACGCTCGCCGCATTGCCGAACAGCGCGTTGGCCGTCTGGCGGCCGCGCCGCAGTTCGGATTCGTCGACGACGTCGTCATGCAGCAGCGTGGCCGTGTGGATGAACTCGACGACGGCAGCCAGCACGTGCCGCTGGTGCGACGTCTCGCCGAGCGCACCGGCGATGAGCAGCAGCAGGGCCGGACGCAGCCGCTTGCCGCCCGCGCCGATGATGTACTCGGCGATCTGGTTGATCAGCAGCACGTCGGACGCGAGGCTTTGCCGGATAACGCGATTCACCTGCTCCATGTCGCTGGCGATCGGGGCGAGCAGGTGGGCGGCGCTGAGGGTGGGGGAGGCGGTGGACGACGACATGATGATCGAAATGGGTGATGCCGCGGATTATAAGTCCAATCCGCGATATCCCGGTCTGTCGCACGTGCCGGCACCGTGATTTTGGCCGTCCGGCCAGGTCTTGCGCGCGGCAATTGTGGATCGGCTTTGACTTGGGTGCTAACCCCATGTATAATCACGTGTTTTCCGCGCGTGGTGTGCGGAAAAATTGGATCCAGAGTGAGGTTCTCAATGTACGCGGTCATAAAAACCGGCGGCAAGCAGTACAAGGTTGCCGTTGGCGAAAAACTCAAAGTAGAACAGATACCGGCTGACATTGACGCTGAAATCACGCTCGACCAGGTTCTCGCAGTGGGCGAAGGCGAATCGATTAAGTTCGGTACGCCGCTGGTCAGTGGGGCTTCCGTCAAGGCCACCGTTGTGTCGCACGGTCGTCATGCCAAGGTCACCATCTTCAAGATGCGTCGCCGGAAGCACTACCAAAAGCACGGCGGCCACCGCCAGAACTACACTGAGCTGCGCATCGACGCGATCAACGCGTAAGCGCCTCGGTAAAGGAGCAATCAGATGGCACACAAAAAGGCAGGCGGCTCTTCCCGGAACGGCCGCGACTCCGAGTCGAAACGTCTCGGCGTGAAAGTGTACGGCGGCCAGGCAATCAATGCCGGCGGCATCATCGTGCGTCAGCGCGGTACGCGCATGCACGCTGGCGAGAACGTCGGCATGGGCAAGGATCACACCCTGTTCGCGCTGGTCGACGGTCACGTCAAGTTCGCGACCAAGGGCGCGGACAAGAAGCATCTGGTCATCGTTGTCCCGGCGGCTGCCTAATTCAGGCACCCACGGGCTTCGTAGCCGAAAGGCCCCGCAGTCTTCGCGGGGCCTTTTTTTATTTGGCCGCCGGGCGCATGTGCGCACCGGCGGCTGTCGCGAAACGGCGGGCAATTGGCCGAACGGCAGATTGTTCAAGCGCGCCGGCGCGCGGCACAATAGCGGAAATACTGGTCGGAGTAACGAATGAAGTTCATTGACGAAGCACGAATCGAAGTCATCGCCGGCGACGGAGGCGATGGCAGCGCGTCGATGCGCCGCGAGAAATTCGTTCCGTTCGGCGGGCCGGACGGCGGCGACGGCGGCCGGGGCGGGAACGTCTACGCGATCGCTGACCGTAACATCAACACGCTGATCGACTATCGCTACGCGAAGAAGCACCTGGCGCGCAACGGCGAAAACGGTCGCGGATCCGATTGCTACGGCAAGGGCGGTGACGACGTCACGCTGCGCATGCCGGTCGGCACGGTCGTGACCGACATGGACACGGGCGAACTGATCGCCGACCTGACCGAGCACGATCAGCAGGTGATGCTCGCGAAGGGTGGTGCAGGCGGTCTCGGCAACCTGCATTTCAAGTCGAGCACGAACCGCGCGCCGCGCCAGAAGACCGACGGCAAGCCGGGCGAACGTCGCATGCTGAGGCTCGAACTGAAGGTGCTCGCCGACGTCGGTCTGCTCGGCATGCCGAACGCCGGCAAGTCGACCTTCATCTCGTCGGTGTCGAACGCGAAGCCGAAGATCGCCGACTATCCGTTCACGACGCTCGCGCCGAACCTCGGCGTCGTGCGGGTCGGCCCGAGCAAGAGCTTCGTGATCGCCGACATCCCGGGGCTGATCGAGGGCGCAGCGGAAGGTGCGGGCCTCGGCCACCAGTTCCTGCGACACCTGCAGCGCACCGGCGTGCTGTTGCATCTCGTCGATCTGGCTCCGTTCGACGAAAGCGTCGATCCGGTCGCGGAAGCAACCGCGATCGTCGGCGAGCTGCGCAAGTACGACGAGGCGCTCTACGAGAAGCCGCGCTGGCTCGTCCTCAACAAGCTCGACATGGTGCCGGAAGACGAGCGCGAGGCGCGCGTCGCCGATTTCCTCGAGCGTTTCGGCTGGGACGGCCCGGTGTTCGAGATTTCGGCGCTCACGGGCCAGGGCTGCGAAGCGCTGTGCTACGCGATCTACGACTACCTCGCCCAGCATTCGGACGCGCATCGCGCGGCGGAAGAGGAAGATCTCGCCGCGGACGTGCGATTCCGCGATGCGCCGCCCGCCGCTGGCGGCGCGACGCCCGGCGACGACGCCTGAGCGTGGCCGGAACGCACCGGGCGTCGCGCCCGGTGCCGGAATTTAATCGCGCCCGGTCGGGCAGGCATCAGATACAGGAGACGGCGCACGATGCGTTCGATCATCGCGGATTCGAAGCGATTGGTGGTGAAGGTGGGCTCGAGCCTCGTAACCAACGACGGCAAGGGGCTCGATCATGCTGCGATCGGCCGCTGGGCGGCCCAGATCGCCGCGCTGCGCGCGCAGGGCAAGGAAGTGGTGCTCGTCAGTTCGGGCGCGATCGCTGAAGGGATGCAGCGGCTCGGCTGGAGCAAGCGTCCGCGCGAGATCGACGAACTGCAGGCCGCCGCCGCGGTTGGCCAGATGGGGCTCGCGCAAGTCTATGAAAGCCGCTTCACCGAGCACGATATCCGCACCGCGCAGATCCTGCTGACGCATGCCGACCTTGCCGATCGCGAGCGCTACCTGAATGCGCGCTCGACGCTGCTCACGCTGCTGCGGCTCGGCGTCGTGCCGATCATCAACGAGAACGACACGGTCGTCACCGACGAAATCAAGTTTGGAGACAACGACACGCTCGGCGCGCTGGTCGCGAACCTGATCGAAGGCGATGCGCTGATCATCCTGACCGATCAGTCGGGGCTGTTCACCGCCGATCCGCGCAAGGATCCGAACGCGACGCTGGTCGCGGAAGCCAGTGCGGGCGCACCGGAACTCGAAGCGATGGCGGGCGGAGCCGGCTCGAGCCTCGGCCGTGGCGGAATGCTGACGAAGATTCTCGCGGCGAAGCGCGCAGCGCACAGCGGCGCGAACACCGTGATCGCGAGCGGCCGCGAAGCCGACGTGCTGGTGCGGCTGGCGGCGGGCGAGGCGATCGGCACGCAGCTGATCGCGCGCACTGCGCGGATGGCCGCGCGCAAGCAATGGATGGCCGATCATCTGCAGGTACGCGGGCACGTCGTGATCGATGCCGGTGCGGTCGAGAAGCTGACGGCCGGCGGCAAGAGCCTGCTGCCGATCGGCGTGATTGGCGTGCAGGGAGCGTTCGCGCGCGGCGAGGTGATCGCATGTGTCGGCCCCGACGGACGCGAAGTGGCGCGCGGTCTCACGAACTACAGCAGCGCGGAAACGAAGCTGATTCACCGCAAGCCGAGCGGCGAGATCGAGGCGGTGCTTGGCTACATGCTGGAACCGGAGCTGATTCACCGCGACAACCTCGTGCTCGTGTAACCATTCGGCCAGACGTCCCGAGATATTAAAAAAGCCCGCGTCGTGCGGGCTTTTTGTTGCGATTGGCGGGGCAGGGCCGGTGGCCTGCGTCGCGCCGTCAGCGCAGCTGGCTCATCGCGGTGCGGTGGAACCGGATGTTCTCGAGAATCTGCTGAGTCGTGCCCTGTGGCATCTTGTTCGAGCAGAAGTAGTCCTGGTACAGCGCCGAGTGGTACGCGTTCAACTCGCCGTTCTCGATGCGACGCCAGTCGTTCTCGACCGTGCGGTCCCAGCCGTCGTGATCCGAATTCAGGCCTGCGTACTGACGCCATTCGTAGGTGTCGCAGCGGATGCCTTCGTAGTTCACGTTGCGTGCGCCGGCCGGGCTCGTGATGACGACCGCATAGCGCACGACGCCGTCGGTGCCGACCGCGAGCGACTTCGCATCGACGGAAAACTTGAGCGGCGTATTCTGCGATACGTTGAACGGCAGCAGGTCGCTCGCTTGCGGAAGCGGCGGCAGCGTGTCGACCGGGTTTTCCTTCCAGTTGCCCTGGCGGTCCAGCAGGTACACGAACTCGCTGTCATCCTTGTTGGTCGGCGTCTTCGAATTCGCGCAACCGGCCAGCGTGGCCGCCGCGACAATCGATGCGAGCGCGAGAGCAATCGCTTTCAATATGCATTCCTCGTAAAAAAAGGGCGCGACACAAGGTCGCGCCCGGTCATGCAGTCCGACTCGTCATTTGCCGACGATCTCGCGGGGCGGCATCTCGTCGAGCGTGCTCGCCTCCACTTCGATCTCCGAACAGACTAACGATGTGTCGACAATCGTCAGCGTCTGCTGGACCTGCGCACCGATGACGCGCGGATAGCGCGGCGGACGCGGCCCACGCGGCTTTTCGGCTCGCTGCGCCGGGCGGCGCAGGAAGCGCGACAGTTCCGTCAGCGCCAACTGATAGACATCCCGCTTGAACTCGATCACCGCATCGAGCGGCACCCAGTACTCGTTCCAGCGCCACGCATCGAACTCCGGGTGATCGGTCGCGCGCAAGCAAATGTCGCAATCGCGTCCGACCATCCGCAGCAGGAACCAGATCTGCTTCTGGCCGCGGTAATGGCCGCGTACTTCGCGTTTGATGAACTTGTCAGGCACCTCGTAACGCAACCAGTCGCGGGTGCGGCCGATTATCTTGACGTGTTCCGGGTGCAGGCCGGTCTCCTCGTGCAGTTCCCGGTACATCGCCTGCATGGGGGTCTCGCCGTACTTGATCCCACCTTGAGGAAACTGCCAGGAATGCTCGCGGAGCCGCTTGCCCCAAAACACCTCGTTGCGCGCGTTCAAGAGGATGATGCCGACGTTCGGGCGAAAGCCTTCACGATCCAGCATACAACCACCTTCGAATCCTTTAAAATTGCTTTGATTATAAACAGATAACGGGCGCTGCGCACCGTGACGGAGCGAATCCGCGCGGGGTGCACCGGCTGAATTGTCCCTGATTAGTCTGCTACGTCATCTGCGCCATCGTCGTCCCTCGTTGTTCGCCGCGCGCAGCTTTTTCACCTTGAAACTTTTTCGGGCGCCCCGCCTTGGGGCGCCGTATTTGGAACCGTCCGCATGAAAGCTTCCCGTTTCTTTATCGGCACCCTCAAAGAAGCACCGGCCGACGCAGAGATCGTCAGCCACAAGCTGATGGTGCGCGCCGGCATGATCCGTCGCGTCGCCGGCGGCATCTACAACTACCTGCCGGTCGGCCTGCGTTCGATTCGCAAGGTCGAGGCGATCGTGCGCGAGGAAATGAACCGGGCAGGCGCCATCGAGCTGCTGATGCCGGCCGTGCAACCGGCCGAGCTGTGGCAGGAATCGGGGCGCTGGGAACAGTACGGCCCCGAGCTGCTGCGCTTCAAGGACCGCAAGGACAACGACTTCGTGATCGGGCCGACGCACGAGGAAGTCATCACCGACATCGCGCGCAACCAGATCAAGAGCTACCGCCAGATGCCGGTGAACTTCTACCAGATCCAGACGAAGTTCCGCGACGAGATCCGCCCGCGCTTCGGCGTGATGCGCGGCCGCGAATTCATCATGAAGGACGCGTATTCGTTCGACAAGGATGCGGCCGGCCTGAACGAGTCGTATCGCAAGATGTATGACGCGTACGTGCGCATCTTCACGCGCCTCGGCCTCGAGTTCCGCGCGGTCGCAGCCGACAGCGGCTCGATCGGCGGCAACTTCTCGCACGAGTTCCACGTGATCGCCGATACCGGCGAGGACGCGATCGCCTACTGCCCGACGTCCGAATTCGCGGCGAACATCGAGGCGGCCGAAGCGTTGCCGCTGATTGCCGAGCGCGCGGCGCCGGCCGAAGCGATGGAGAAGGTCGCGACGCCCGGCAAGGCGAAGTGCGAAGCCGTCGCCGAACTGCTGGCCATCCCGCTCGAGCGCACGATCAAATCGATCGTGCTTGCCACCGACAACGAAGGCGCCGAGCCGACCATCTGGCTCGTGATGCTGCGTGGCGATCACGACCTGAACGAGATCAAGGTGTCGAAGCTGCCGGGCCTGAAGAACCACCGCTTCGCGACCGAGCAGGAAATCGTCGAGTGGTTCGGCACGCCGCCGGGCTATCTCGGCCCGGTCGGCACGAAGAAGCCCGTGAAGGTGATCGCGGACCGTACGGTCGCGAACATGAGCGACTTCGTCGTCGGCGCAAACGAGGTCGACTATCACATCGCTGGCGTGAACTGGGGCCGCGACCTGCCGGAGCCTGACGTCGCCGACGTGCGCAACGTGCAGAAGGGCGATCCGTCGCCGGACGGCAAGGGCGTGATCGACATCTGCCGCGGCATCGAGGTCGGCCACGTGTTCCAGCTCGGCACCAAGTACTCGGAAGCGATGGGCGCGACGTTCCTCGACGAATCGGGCAAGCCGCAGCCGATGCTGATGGGCTGCTACGGCGTCGGCGTCACGCGTATTCTCGGCGCGGCGATCGAACAGAACTTCGACGACCGCGGCATCATCTGGCCCGAGTCGATCGCTCCCTTCGAGGTCGTGCTGTGCCCGATGGGCTACGATCGCAGCGACATGGTTCGCGAGGCGGCCGACAAGCTGTACGCGGAACTGGCCGCCGCCGGCATCGACGTGATCCTCGACGATCGCGGCGAGCGCCCGGGCGTGATGTTCGCCGACTGGGAACTGATCGGCGTGCCGCATCGCCTAGTGATCGGCGAGCGCGGCTTGAAGGAAGGCAAGATCGAGTACCAGGGCCGCCGCGACGCCGAAGCGACGCTGCTGCCGGCTGACGCCGCCGCGGCGACGGTGACGGAGAAGATCCGCGCCGCGCTCGCGCGCTAAGCGCTACAACAGGGGGACACGGTGGAATACACCTTCCTGTCGGCCACCGTGCTCCTCGTGCTGATCACGGATCCGCTCGGCAACATCCCGCTGTTCATCACGGCGATGCGGGACGTGCCGCGCGAGCGGCGCGTGAAGCTGATTCTGCGTGAAGTGGGGATCGCATTCGTGATCCTGCTGTTCTTCATGGTGGTCGGCGACCGCTTCCTGCGGATGATGAGCCTGACCGACCTGTCGCTGCGGCTCGGCGGCGGGATCGTGCTGTTCCTGATCGCGCTGCGGATGATCTTCCCGCATCCGGACGGCGCGCTCGGCAGCGATCCGCGCGCCGGGGGCGAGCCGTTCATCGTGCCGCTCGCGATTCCGGCGCTTGCAGGGCCGTCCGCGCTCGCGACGGTGATGCTGCTGACGTCGCAGGCGCCGGGCAAGATGTTCGAGTGGGTTGGCGCGCTGACGGTCACGATGATCGTCTGCGCGATCACGCTGGTGCTGGCCGAACGGATCCAGCAGTGGCTCGGCGAGCGGACCGTCGCCGCGTTCGAGCGGCTGATGGGTTTGGTGCTCGTCGCGATCTCGGTCGAGATGCTGCTGGCCGGCATCCGGGCGTTCGTGCACCAGCTGTAGCGCGGGCGGCGCGGCACGTGCCGACGAAAAAAAGCGGCGCTCCGGGAAACCGGGGCGCCGCTTTTCTTTGTGGCGGGCAGGGCGGTCAGACGTTCGCGGTCAGTGCGCGGATCGTCGGCAGGTTGCGCCAGTAGCCCTTCGCATCCATCCCGCAGCCGAACACGTAGCGGTCCGGCACCGAGAAGCCGCAGAAGTCGGGGTGCAGCGGTTTCGCCTTCGCGAGCGTCTTCTCGCACAGCACGGCGGACATGAAGCGCTTCGCGCCCATGTCGAGGATGCGGTCGCGGATCGCGGCCATCGTCTCGCCTTCGTCGAGGATGTCGTCGAGCACGAGCACGATCCGGTCCTTCACCGATTCGCGCGGCGCGACGCGCCAGTGCATCTCCGGGCTGCCCTGCGTCGTGTTGCGGTAGCGGGTCAGGTGGATGTAGTCGAACTCGAGCGGGAAATCGAGATGCGGCAGCAGCATCCCGGTAAACACCGCGGCGCCACCCATCACCGAAAGCACGAGGGGAAACGCGTCGCCGATGTCGGCGCGGATCGCGTCGGCCATCCGGACGATCGATGCGTTGACGGCATCGGCCGAGACGATCTCTTCGGAGTGGTCGAAAATGTGGAGGGCTTCTTCGCGGTTCATGTGTTCTGGCGGGCAGTCGGTATACAAATAAGGATGAAGCAGAACGGACGGCGCGCGCTACGGCAAAAACCCGCGCGCCGACCGACGGGCGGAATCAGCGCATGCCGGGCATCATGCCCTTCAGGCCGCGCATCATCTTCTGCATGTTGCCGCCCTTCAGCTTCTTCATCATCGTACGCATCTGGTCGTACTGATTCAGCATCCGGTTGACTTCCTGCACCGGCACGCCCGCGCCGGCTGCAATGCGGCGCTTGCGCGTCGCCTTGATGATTTCGGGTTTCGCGCGCTCGGCGGGCGTCATCGAGCTGATGATCCCTTCCATGCGGCGGATCTGCTTCTCGGCCTGGCTCATGTCGGCGCCGGCCGCCGCCTGCTGGAACTGCGCGGGCAGCTTGTCCATCAGCGACGACAGCCCGCCCATGTTCTTCATCTGCGAGATCTGCGCGCGGAAATCGTTCAGGTCGAAGTCGCCGCCTTTCTTGACCTTGTCGGCGAGCTTCTGCGCGGCCTGCACGTCGACGCCGCGCTGCGCCTCCTCGACGAGCGCGAGGATGTCGCCCATGCCGAGGATCCGGTTCGCCATCCGGTCGGGGTGGAACACCTCGAGGCCGTCGAGCTTCTCGGCGACGCCGACGAACTTGATCGGCTTGCCCGTGATGTGGCGCACCGACAGCGCGGCACCGCCGCGCGAATCGCCATCGAGCTTGGTCAGCACGACGCCGGTGAGCGGTAGCGTGTCGTTGAACGCCTTCGCGGTGTTGACCGCGTCCTGGCCGAGCATCGCGTCGACGACGAACAGCGTTTCGGCCGGCTTCAGCGTGCTGTGCAACGCGGCGATTTCCTGCATCATCGCCTCGTCGATACCGAGGCGGCCGGCCGTGTCGACGATCAGCACGTCATGGTAGTGGCGCTTCGCCCAGTCGACGGCCGCGAGTGCGATATCGACGGGCTTCTGGTCCGGGGTCGACGGGAAGAAGTCGGCGCCGACCTGTTCGCTCACCGTTTTCAGCTGCATGATGGCGGCCGGGCGATACACGTCGCACGACACCGTCAGCACTTTCTTCTTGTACTTCTCGCGCAGCAGCTTCGCGAGCTTGCCCGCGGTCGTCGTCTTGCCGGCGCCCTGCAGGCCGGCCATCAGGATCACCGCAGGCGGCGTGACCGCGAGGTTCAGCTCGGCGGCCTTGCCTTCGTAGTCGCCGCCGATCACGGCGGTCAGTTCCTTCTGGACCACGCCGACGAGCGCCTGACCCGGCGACAGGCTGCTGATCACTTCCTCGCCGAGCGCCTTTTCCTTGACCTTGGCAATGAATTCGCGGACGACGGGCAGCGCGACGTCGGCTTCCAGCAGTGCGAGACGCACCTCGCGGAGCATCTCCTGGGTGTTCGCCTCGGTGAGCCGGGCCTCGCCGCGCAGCGTCTTGACGACGCGCGCCATCCGTTGAGTGAGATTGTCGAGCATGGGGAGCGATGGACAGTGGGGCCCGAAGGCGCAACGGAACCGAACAAAGGGAGCCGTCGCGGGAAGGGGGCCTAGTGTAAACTTCGAACATGGATATTGTACTGTATGCCCTCACCGCATTCCTGTACGGCGGCCTCGCCGTCGCAGGCTGGCGCACCCACCGCCAGGGCGCGACCTCGCTCGTCGCGAGCGTGCCGGCTGTGCCGGTTCCGGCGTCCGCCGCGTCGGGGATGAGCGGGGCCGGCCGCGCGCTGCTGTTCGCGGCGCTCGTCGCGCACGGCGTGCTGCTGCACATGACGATTTTTCCGCACGACGCGATGATCTTCGGCTTCGCGTTCGCGCTGTCCGCGATGTTCTGGCTCGGCGCCGGCATCTACTGGATCGAGAGCTTCTTCTTCCCGCTCGACAGCCTGCGCCTGCTGGTGCTGCCGCTCGCGTGCGGCGCGTCGCTGCTGCCGCTCGTGTTCGGCGGCGTGCGGGTGCTGCCTTATGCCGCAGCGCCGCTGTTCAAGATGCACTTCCTGATCGCGAACATCGCGTACGGCCTTTTCGCGATCGCCGCGCTGCACGCGGTCCTGATGCTGATGGTCGAGCGGCGCCTGCAGTCGCTGAGGAGCGGCGGGCGCGACGGCTCGACCGGCTGGATCGCGAGCTGGCTCGAGACACTGCCGCCGCTGCTCACGCTCGAGAAACTGCTGTTCCGCCTGATCGGCGCCGGTTTCGTGCTGCTCACGCTGACGCTCGCGTCGGGGATCCTGTTCAGCGAGCAGGTCGATGCGCGCGCGCTGCGGCTCGATCACAAGACCGTATTCGCGGTGCTGTCGTGGCTGATGTTCGGCGGCCTGCTGGTCGCCCGCAAGACGTCGGGCTGGCGTGGACGCGGCGCCGCGCGCTGGGTGCTCGTGTCGTTTGCCGCGCTGCTGCTCGCGTACGTCGGCAGCCGGTTCGTTTTCGAGGTGCTGCTGCACCGCTCCGTGGTTTGAACGCAGGTCTCCGATGCGACAGATTCTTCTCCTGATTCTTCTCTTCTTCGCGGGTTCGTGGCTCACGCGCAAGCTGCGCCAGGCCCAGGAGCACGCACAGGCGCGCACCGGCCGCGGCGGTGGCGGCTTCGATGGCGCCCCCGGTTCCGGCGGCGCCGGGACGGCACGCCCGAACGGCGATGCGCGCTCGCTGCCCGAACCGATGGTGCGCTGCGCCGAATGCGGCGTGCATACGCCGCAGGGCGACGCCGTCGCCGCGGGTGGCGAATACTTCTGCAGCACCGAGCACGCGCAGCGCCACGGCGCACACGCGAGCGGCCCCGACGCCCGATGAGCGACGCAGCGTTGCTGTCGGTCGACGCGCACGGCTGGGTGCGCGAAGCGCGCCACGCGCCGTCGCCGAATTTCGAGGCGCGGCCCGCGGGCGCGGTGCCGACGCTCATCGTCGTCCACAACATCAGCCTGCCGCCCGGCGAGTTCGGCGGCGACGCGATCGAGGCGCTGTTCCTGAATCGCCTCGATTGCGATGCGCACCCCTATTACCAGAGCCATCTGCGCGGCGTGCGCGTGTCCGCGCACTTCCTGATTCGTCGCGACGGTGAGCTCGTGCAGTTCGTGTCGTGCGACGAGCGCGCCTGGCATGCGGGCGCGTCCGAGTTCTTCGGCCGGCCGCGCTGCAACGACTTCTCGATCGGCATCGAGCTCGAAGGCGCGGACGACGTGCCGTTCGACGCGGCGCAGTACGCGACGCTCGGCGTGCTCGCGCGCACGCTCGCCGTGCGCTACCCGATCGATGCAGTGGCCGGGCATTCCGACGTCGCGCCTGGCCGCAAGACCGACCCCGGTCCGCACTTCGATTGGCAACGCTTCGCGGGCGATGCCGGCTTTTCCGCCGAATACTTTCCTTTCCGTCAGCACTGAGCGCAGGGTTTTTTGAGCGGAGAAAGTTTTTTCTCCGACCAATGCCTTGTCGTGTCTGCGCGCGAGCGATGTCAAGACCTCCATCGCAAATTATCCGTTTTGACCTCGTCCGAATGTCCACTATACTTGGTGCCAGTTGAGCGGTTCTGTACTAGATATAGTGTGTGTCGCAGGGGAAACCCGAGCGGCACCGGCCGGCGGGCAACGCCGGCGGCCAGGGTTCTCAGGGCGGCGCGCCAGGCCGGGCGGTCCGGGCGTCGCGATCAAGCGCAGCGAACTTCGACGGGGCAGGGTACACATGACGAAGCACACGACCGGAACGGTTGTCGCGCATCGACCGAGCCGGCTTCCCCGACGCATCGCTCGCCTCTTACCGCTCGCGCACTCCGTTGCGCAGCGTTCGTTTTAATCCGCGGTTCTCTCCGCACCATCCAACACCAGGAGCTTTGCACATGCAAACCACCGACAACGCGACGTCCCAGTACGAGAGCGCCTCGAGCCGTCCGCTCGGCGGGACCGAACAGGGCGCGCAGGCGCTCGCGCCGCAGGCCACGTTCGCCGACTACAAGGTGATCCGCCGCAACGGCAGCGTGGTGTCGTTCGAGCCTTCGAAGATCGCGATTGCGGTGACCAAGGCTTTCCTGGCCGTCAACGGCGGGCAGGGCGCGGCATCGGCGCGCGTACGCGAACTCGTCGAGCAACTGACGCACAACGTCGTGCGCGCGCTCGTGCGCAGCCGTCCGAACGGCGGTACGTTCCATATCGAAGACATCCAGGACCAGGTCGAACTCGCGCTGATGCGCGGCGGCGAGCACAACGTCGCGCGTGCGTACGTGCTGTATCGCGAGAAGCGTCACCTGGAGCGTCAGCATGCGGGCGAGGAAGCAGCAGCCAAGGGTGGCGAGTCGAGCACCGGCATCAACGTCGTCGACAACGGTGTCACGCGTCCGCTCGACCTGAACGCGCTGCGTGCGCTGATCGTGTCGTCGTGCGACGGCCTCGGCGCTGCGGTTAACCCTGACCCGATCGTCGCGGAAACGGTGAAGAACCTGTACGACGGCGTGCCGATGAGCCAGGTCTACGACTCGGCGATCCTCGCTGCGCGCACGATGATCGAAAAGGATCCGGCATACAGCCAGGTCACGGCCCGCATCCTGCTGCACACGATCCGTCGCGAGATCCTCGGCGAGGAAGTGCTCCAGGCCGAGATGTCGGCCCGCTACGCCGAGTACTTCCCGCAGTTCCTGAAGCGCGGCGTCGACGCCGGCCTGCTCGACGACAAGCTGCTGCAGTTCGACCTGAAGCGTCTGGGCGAAGCGCTCGACGCGAACCGCGATCTGCAATTCGGCTACCTCGGCCTGCAGACGCTGTATGACCGCTACTTCCTGCACGTCGACGGCTCGCGCATCGAAATGCCGCAGGCATTCTTCATGCGCGTCGCGATGGGCCTGTCGCTGAACGAGATCGACCGCGAAACGCGCGCGATCGAGTTCTACAACGTGCTGTCGAGCTTCGACTTCATGAGCTCGACGCCGACGCTGTTCAACTCGGGCACGCACCGCTCGCAGCTGTCGTCGTGCTACCTGACGACGGTCGCGGACGACCTCGACGGCATCTATGAAGCGCTGAAGGAAAACGCGCTGCTGTCGAAGTTCGCCGGCGGTCTCGGCAACGACTGGACCCGCGTGCGCGCACTCGGCTCGCATATCAAGGGCACGAACGGCAAGTCGCAAGGCGTGGTGCCGTTCCTGAAGGTCGTCAACGACACGGCCGTCGCGGTCAACCAGGGCGGCAAGCGCAAGGGCGCGGTGTGCGCGTACCTCGAATCGTGGCACCTCGACATCGAGGAATTCCTCGAGCTGCGCAAGAACACCGGCGACGATCGCCGCCGCACGCACGACATGAACACGGCGAACTGGATTCCCGACCTGTTCATGAAGCGCGTGATGGAAGGCGCCGACTGGACGCTGTTCTCGCCGTCGACCTGCCCGGATCTGCACGACAAGTTCGGCGCGGAGTTCGAGGCGGCTTACACGGCTTACGAAGAGAAGGTCGCGCGCGGCGAGATCAAGCTGTTCAAGAAGATCCCGGCGCAGCAACTCTGGCGCAAGATGCTCGGCATGCTGTTCGAAACCGGCCACCCGTGGATCACGTTCAAGGATCCGTGCAACGTGCGCTCGCCGCAGCAGCACGTCGGCGTCGTCCACTCGTCGAACCTGTGCACGGAAATCACGCTGAACACGAGCGACACCGAAATCGCGGTGTGCAACCTGGGCTCGGTGAACCTCGTCGCCCACCTGGTGAAGCAGGCCGACGGCAGCTATGCGCTCGACCACGACAAGCTGAAGCGCACGATCAGCGTCGCGATGCGCATGCTCGACAACGTGATCGACATCAACTACTACGCGGTGCCGAAGGCGCGTAACTCGAACCTGAAGCACCGTCCGGTCGGCATGGGCATCATGGGCTTCCAGGACTGCCTGCACCTGCTGCGCACGCCGTACGCGTCGGAAGCGGCCGTCGAGTTCGCCGATCGTTCGATGGAAGCGGTCTGCTACTACGCGTACTACGCGTCGACCGAGCTGGCCGAGGAACGCGGCCGCTACTCGAGCTACCGCGGCTCGCTGTGGGATCGCGGCATCCTCCCGCAGGACACGCTGAAGCTGCTGGCGGAAGCGCGCGGCGGCTACGTCGAGGTCGAAACGTCCGAGTCGCTCGACTGGACGACGCTGCGTTCGCGGATCGCCGCGCACGGCATGCGCAACTCGAACTGCGTCGCGATCGCGCCGACGGCGACGATCTCGAACATCATCGGCGTGTCGGCCTGCATCGAGCCGACCTTCCAGAACCTGTACGTGAAGTCGAACCTGTCGGGCGAATTCACGGTGGTAAACGAGTACCTCGTTCGCGACCTGAAGGAACGCGGCCTGTGGGACGAAGTGATGGTCGCCGACCTGAAGTACTTCGACGGCATGCTGTCGCGCATCGACCGCATCCCGGCCGACCTGCGCGCGATCTACGCGACCGCGTTCGAAGTCGACCCGACGTGGCTGGTCGAAGCGGCGTCGCGTCGTCAGAAGTGGATCGACCAGGCGCAGTCGCTGAACATCTACATGGGCGGCGCGTCGGGCAAGAAGCTCGACGAGGTCTACAAGCTCGCATGGCTGCGCGGCCTGAAGACGACCTACTACCTCCGCACGATGGCGGCGACGCACGTCGAGAAGTCGACGGTCGCACACGGCGCGCTGAACGCAGTGCCGACGAGCGGCGGCTCGAGCAGCGGCGGCGCGCAAGGCGCGGCAGGCGGCTTCGGTGCGGCGGGCGGCGATGCATCGTCGGGCGCGGTCAATGCGGCACCGGCGCTGGCGCCTGTCGAAGCAGATGGTCCGGTGTGCACGATGCGTCCGGGCGATCCGGGCTTCGACGAGTGCGAAGCCTGCCAGTAACACTGGCGCGCATGACCTGAAGAAGGTTCGGGCGGCGCGCACGGCAACCGATCGAGGTTGAAGTGTGCGCCGCTCTCAACTAAAAAAATGATAAGGAATCTGTAACGCGGCACTGGCGTTGCAGGCAGTGACAAGCGATCGAAACATCCCCGACGACGTCGCGTTTCGATCAGCGTTCGATGCGTCGAGCGCACCTCGCGATACATGCGTGACACGCGTCGCGCTCTGCATGAACGACGATGCGTTGCTCAAAGTGTTGTATCGAGGTCGCAACGCGAATCGAAAAAAGGATTTTTCGTGAGCGAACCCTTTTATCGCTCAGGAAAAGATGGTACAAACCGTTCTAAATTGATGGTGAGAATTTATGCTCAACTGGGATGACGAGAAGACTGCCGTAACCCCCGCGAGCGGAGCGCAGCAAAACGCAATGCGCACCTCCGCTGGGATGGCTGTCGGACTGCAGGCTGCAACGCCTGCCGCCCATCAGGTCCGCGACATTTTCGAAGGCGATCTTGCGGTGCCGCCGCAAGCATCGGCTGTTCCCGCTGGCGGTTCGGAAGCGCGGGTCAATGTCGCAGACAAGCGCATCATCAACGGCCAGACTGACGTCAATCAGCTGGTGCCGTTCAAGTACAAGTGGGCGTGGGAAAAGTATCTGGCGGGTTGCGCGAACCACTGGATGCCGCAGGAAATCAACATGTCCCGCGACATCGCACTGTGGAAGGACCCGAACGGTCTGACCGAGGACGAGCGCCGCATCGTCAAGCGCAACCTCGGCTTCTTCGTGACGGCCGACTCGCTCGCCGCGAACAACATCGTGCTCGGCACGTACCGCCACATCACGGCGCCCGAATGCCGGCAGTTTCTGCTGCGCCAGGCGTTCGAGGAAGCGATCCACACGCACGCATATCAATACATTGTCGAATCGCTCGGTCTCGACGAAGGCGAGATCTTCAACGCGTACCACGAGGTCACGTCGATCCGCGCGAAGGACGAATTCCTGATCCCGTTCATCCACACGCTGACGGATCCGGCCTTCAAGACCGGCACGCTCGAAGCGGATCAGAAGCTGCTGAAGTCGCTGATCGTGTTCGCCTGCATCATGGAAGGCCTGTTCTTCTATGTCGGCTTCACGCAGATCCTCGCACTCGGCCGCCAGAACAAGATGACGGGTGCTGCAGAGCAATATCAGTACATCCTGCGTGACGAGTCGATGCACTGCAACTTCGGCATCGACCTGATCAACCAGATCAAGCTCGAGAATCCGCATCTCTGGACTGCGGAATTCCGCGCCGAGATCCGCGAGCTGTTCAAGCAGGCTGTCGAACTCGAATACCGCTACGCCGAGGACACGATGCCGCGCGGCGTGCTGGGTCTGAACGCGTCGATGTTCAAGAGCTATTTGCGCTTCATCAGCAACCGTCGTTGCCAGCAGATCGGCCTCGATCCGCTGTTCCCGAACGAGGAAAACCCGTTCCCGTGGATGAGCGAGATGATCGACCTGAAGAAGGAACGCAACTTCTTCGAGACGCGTGTGATCGAGTATCAGACGGGCGGTGCGCTGTCCTGGGAATAACCCGCAGCAGCGAACCCGTCACATGATGGAGCAGCCGGCGGCCTCTCGGCCCCGGCCCAAGGTTTAGGAGCAAGAACGCCTGATGCAAAGCATGCCCGGTGCCTTATCGGCCCAACGACATGATCGGCACTTTGCGAACCCTTCAGTGGGATGGGCAAACTTCCCTCCGGAAAAAGCGGGCGGCCGTGTGGCGGTCCGCTTGATCAAGCGATTAGGGGTGGCGGCGCGAGGTGCGCCGGCTACCGACTTGATTTGGCGCGCGAGGCCATGGGGTCACGCGCGCCATACCGTATTCATTAGCGTAAGCGCGTGGTATCCGCGTACGCCGATGAATAGCCCGCTTCGAAGCGCACGTCCTGAACAGCGTCCGCGGGAAGCGGGTTTTGACGAAGGGTGTAGTTTGAACTGACTCTCATCTGAACCTGAAGGAGAACAACATGGCTACTGCCAAGAAGAAACCGGCTGCTAAGAAGGTCGCTGCCAAGAAGACCGTTGCGAAGAAGGCTGCTGCTCCGGCGAAGAAGGCCGCTGCAGTGAAGAAGGTTGCTGCAAAGAAGGTCGCGGTGAAGAAGGTTGCCGCGAAGAAGGCAGCACCGGCGAAGAAGGCCGCTGCGAAGAAGGTCGCGGCAAAGAAGGTCGCTGCGAAGAAAGTCGCGGTGAAGAAGGTTGCCGCGAAGAAAGTCGCGGTGAAGAAGGTTGCCGCGAAGAAGGCAGCACCGGCGAAGAAGGCCGCAGCGAAGAAGGTTGCTGCGAAGAAGGTCGCAGTGAAGAAGGTTGCTGCGAAGAAGGCAGCACCGGCTAAGAAGGCTGCTGCGAAGAAGGCCGCGCCGGCGAAGAAGGCTGCCGCCAAGAAGGCTGCGCCTGCGAAGAAGGCTGCTGCGAAGAAGGCTGCCCCTGCGAAGAAGGCTGCACCTGCCAAGAAGGCTGCCGCAGCACCGAAGGCCGCCGCAGCACCGAAGGCTGCCGCCGCACCGAAGGCTGCCGCCGCACCGAAGGCTGCCGCCCCGGCGAAGAAGGCTGCTGCTCCGAAGAAGGCCGTCGTGAAGAAGGCTGCACCGGCAACCACCGCGTCGACCGCATCGGTCGCGCCGGCATCGGGCGTGAAGACCGCGCTCAACCCGGCAGCGGCATGGCCGTTCCCGACCGGCAGCCGTCCGTAATCGCGGCTGACCAGTACCACCCGGACACTCACGTGGTGTCCGCGGGTTGAGTAGCGCTACTCAATCAGTCCCGCCATCTGGCTCAGGTGGCGGGATTTTTTTCGTCCGTATTCATCGAGGTGTCGACCGGTTGCCAGGCACGAACGAAAAAAAACGCATGTGCAGCGTCGCACATGCGTTCGACCGCGGCTTGCGCCGCGTGCTGAGGATGCTCGTTAGTGCGTGACGCGCGTGACGCCGCCGCTCGACAGCAGTCGCACACGCTCGCCGGCGCGGAACATTTCGCCGCTCGCCGCCTGCGTGATCGAGCGCAGGTCGCCGTTGTCGAGGCGCACGGTGATTTCGACACCGTTCGCCGTGCTGAGGTTTTCGCCGACCGCGTTGCCCGCGACCGCGCCGACGAGACCGCCCGCGATGGCCGTCAGGATCGACCCCTTGCCGCCGCCGATCGCGCTGCCCGCGACCGCGCCGAGCGCACCGCCACCGAGCGTGCCGATCGCGCTGCCGCCGCCGTCGGACTGGATGCGCACCGCACGGACGCTTTCGACCGTGCCCATGCGGACGGTTTGTTCGCGCTGCGCCTGGCCGACGCTATAGACATCTGCCGAGCCCGGCGCCGTGAAGCAGCCCGCGAGCGTCAGCGTGGCCGTCAGCATGGCGGCGAGCGTGAGGGTTTTCTTGGTCAACATTTTTACTCTCCCACAATATTCATTTGAGACTGTACCCGAAGGCAGCCTCGAAACGCGCGTCGATTTCGGCGCGCGTTAGTGCGTAAGTTTGAGGCCCCTGGTGGGCGATCTTGATCGAGCCCATCAGGCTCGCGAGGCGGCCCGTCGTTGCCCAGTCGAGGCCATTCTCGATGCCGTACAGCAGGCCGCCCCGGAAGGCGTCGCCGCAGCCGGTCGGATCGACGACACGCTCGGCTTGCACGACCGGAATCTGTTCTTCGCCGTTTTTGTGAAGAATGGTTGCGCCGTGCTCGCCGCGCGTGATGATCAACGCCTGAACCCGGCTGGCGATTTCCTGTTCGGACCAGCCCGTCTTGTCGCTGACGAGCTTGCCCTCGTAGTCGTTGACCGCGACGTAGGTCGCGAGTTCAATGATGCGGCGCAGCGTCGCACCATCGAACAGCGGCAGGCCCTGGCCCGGATCGAAGATGAACGGGATGCCGGCCTTCGCGAATTGCTCGGCGTGCTGGACCATCCCGTCGAAGCCGTCCGGCGCGACGATGCCGAGCTTGACGCCCGACACTTCGTCCGCGCGGTTCAGGTGCGACTGCATCATCGCGCCCGGGTGGAATGCGGTGATCTGGTTGTTCTCGAGATCGGTCGTGATCATCGCCTGCGCGGTATGCGTTTCGGGCACCACGCGCACGCTGGCCTTGGACAGGCCGAGGCTGTCGAGACGCTCGAGATAGCGATCGGCGTCGTTCGCGCCGACCGTCGCCATGATGCGCGCGTCGCCGCCGAGCATGTGCAGCGCGTAAGCGATGTTCCCCGCGCAACCGCCGAATTCGCGACGCATCGTCGGCACGAGGAAGCTCACGTTCAGAAGGTGAACCTGGTCGGGCAGGATGTGCTCGCGAAACCGGCCTTCGAAGGTCATGATGTTGTCGTAGGCGAGCGAGCCGCAAATCAGCGTAGTCAAGGCGTGCGTTCCTGTAGAGAGCAAAAAGAAGCGGCCGCCCGGCCGGTGCGCCGAGGCCGTCGGGCCTCGCGCGGCAGGGCCGGGCGGCAGCGGGTTACTTCAGTGCGGCGAGCGCTGCGTCGTAATTCGGCTCGTCCTTGATCTCGCCGACGAGTTCCGCGTGGATCACCTTGTCCTGCTCGTCGAGCACGACGACCGCGCGGGCCGTCAGGCCATTCAGCGGGCCGCTCGTCACGTCGACGCCGTACGCGTTCGCGAACGCGCGGGCGCCGCGGAACGTCGAAGCCGTCACGACGTTCGCGAGGCCTTCCGTCGTGCAGAAGCGCGTGGCGGCGAACGGCAGGTCGCCGGATACGACGATCACGACCGTGTTGTCGAGCGACGACGCGGCTTCGTTGAACTTGCGGGTCGACGTCGCGCAGGTCGGCGTGTCGAGGCTCGGGACGATGTTCAGCACCTTGCGCTTGCCGGCGAAGCTGGCGAGCGACAGATCGGCGAGGTCCTTGCCGACCAGCTTGAAGTCGGGGGCTTGCGAGCCGACGGCCGGGAACGTGCCGGCGAGATCGATCGGGTTGCCACCCAGCGTAACTTTGCTCATGTTCGTGCTCCGAAATAGCGCGCCGCTGCGGCGCGCGGGTTGAGACGGCGCGCATGCACGCGCCGCGGGGCGTCACGGATAGAAGATCTGGACGCGGAAATTCGAGGCGGGCGCGCCGTTCGTGTCGAGACGGACGATCATCGTCCGCGTCGTGCCGGGCGGCAGCCCGGCGTCGATCGGCGTGCCCGGGCGGACGTAGTCGCGCGGCGCGAGCACGCGGCGCACGGTCACGTGATTCGTGTCGTCGAGCAGCGTCAGCTCGAGCGACGGGTAGGCGAGTGCGACGCGGTAGCGGTTCGTCAACGGAACCTTCAACTCCAGCACGCGCGGGCCGTCGAGCTGGCGCAGGTCGGCCGCGTCGAGCCGCAGGCCGTCGATCGCGCGCGGCGGCGTGACCGTGCAGCCGAGCGGCGCGCACGCCTGCCGGAACCAGCCCTGCGTGACCGGCCAGTAGATCATCACGGTTTCGCGCTGCCACCACGCGAGTTGCGCGACGAGCAGCACCGCGAGCGCGGCAGCGACGAGTCCGCCGAAAAAGCCGCCGAGCATCCCGCGTCGCTCGGGCGCGCGCGTCTCGCGGGTCACGGCGAAGGGCGGGCGATCGTCGTCGGCCAGTGTGGCGGGGAACGGCGCGGCCGGTCGGACGGCCGGTTGGGCAGCCGTTTCGCTTGCGGCAGCGGCCGGTTCGGCGGCGCGTGCGTCGGCGTCGGCATCGTGTTCAGGGACGGCCTGCGCCGGCGTGAATGCGAAGCGCGGTTCGCGCGGTGCGTGTTCGTCGTCGGGTGCGGAGAAGTGCGCGTTGCCGACGGGTTCGTCCGCGTCTGCCGCCGACGGCGTGTGCGCGACGAAGCGCGGTTCGCGCAGGTCGGGTTCGGCGGGTGCCGTGGCCCGCGATGTGCCGGATGAGTCGGATGAGTCGGTTTCGTGCCGCGCCAAGTCCGGCTCGGCCGAAGCCGATGCGATCGGGGCAGGCGTGCCGGACAGGTGGACGACACCGGCGTTCATGGCCGGCAGCGCGAGCGGCACCAGCGGCTCGGTGCGCACGGTCCGTACGTTGTGCTGCAGGGACGGGTCGACGCCGCCATCGAGCCACGGCGCCCACATGTCCCAGCCTTCGGGCTTGTAGTCGGAACCGGACGCCGGTTCGACCGGCGCGGCGGTGGTGAAGAGCCGCACGGGCGCGGCTTCGTGTTGCGGTTCGGCGGCGGCCGGCCCGGCCGGTGCCGCTTCGGTCAGCGCCGGCTCGGGCTGCCGTGCCGGTTCGGGAACGAGCGACTGCGCCGCGTTGAAGACCTGATGGCAGTGTCCGCAGCGCACGAGCCCGTCATGCAGCGAGAGCTGTTCCGGCTGCAGCCGGAAGACGGTTTCGCAATGAGGGCAGCGCGTCGCAAGAAGCATGTCGAGCCGGGCGGCCTGCTGGCCAAAGTGAAGGACAGCGCTATTCTAATGGCTTTCCCGCCGCGTTCCGGCGAGGCATACCCAACCTTCGTGTTCGCGCCAGACCGAGATGTCGACATAGCGCGCATAGACGGCCGCGACTTCGTCCGCCTGGCGTGCGAGCACGCCCGACAGCGCGATGCGCCCGCCCGGTTTCACCTTCGATGCGAGCATCGACGCCATCAGCTTCAGCGGGTTCGACAGGATGTTGGCGACGACGATGTCGAATTCCCCGGCCGGGCACGCGTCGGGCAGCCCGTACGTCACGTCCGCATGGTTGCGTTCGCTGTTCTGCCGCGCCGATTCGACCGCTTGCGGATCGATGTCGATGCCGACCACGGGGTTCGCCCCGCATTTCTTCGCGAGGATCGCGAGGATGCCCGAGCCGCAGCCATAGTCGAGCACGGACTGGCCGGGCTTGACCGACTGTTCGAGCCATTCCATGCACAGGCGCGTGGTCGGGTGGCTGCCCGTGCCGAATGCGAGACCGGGGTCGAGTTCGAGGATCAGTGCATCGGGGTCGGGTGCGTCGTGCCACGACGGCACGACCCAGATCCGCTCGCCGATCGGAATCGGCTCGAACTGCGACTGCGTGAGCCGCACCCAGTCCTGCTCCTCGACTTCGCGCACGTCGAACTTCGGCGTATCGGCGATGCCGATCTCGTTCGCGGCCGCCGCGAGCAACACGGCCGGCTCGTGATCGGGCGACAGCAGCGCGATCACGCGCGAGTGCTGCCATGCGGTGCGTTCGGGCACGAGGCCCGGCTCGCCGAAGAGCGGCTGTTCGTCGGGCGTGTCGGCGTCGGCGTCCTCGACGGACACCGACAGCGCGCCGAGGTCGAGCAGCGCGTCGGACAGTGCCTCCGCATGCTCACGGGCCAGTTCGACGACGAGTTCGCGATAACTCATGCTTACGCTTCTTCCGGTGCGACCTGCTGCTTCTGCGCGAGCCGGTTTTCGAGGTAATGGATGCTGGTGCCGCCTTCGACGAACTTCGAGTCGATCATCAGCTCGCGGTGCAGCGGGATGTTGGTCTGGATGCCTTCGACGACCATCTCCGACAGCGCGATGCGCATCCGGCTGATCGCCTGCTCGCGGGTCGCGCCGTAGGTGATCAGCTTGCCGATCATCGAATCATAGTTCGGCGGCACGAAATAGCCATTGTAGGCATGCGAGTCGACGCGCACGCCGGGGCCGCCCGGCGTATGCCACGACGTGATCCGGCCCGGCGACGGCGTAAACTTGAACGGATCTTCGGCGTTGATCCGGCATTCGATCGCATGTCCGCGGAACTGGATGTCGCGCTGGCGCAGCGCGAGCTTCTCGCCGGCCGCGATGCGGATCTGTTCCTGCACGATGTCGACGCCCGTGATCAGCTCCGACACCGGATGCTCGACCTGCACGCGCGTGTTCATCTCGATGAAGTAGAACTCGCCGTTTTCGTACAGGAATTCGAACGTGCCCGCGCCGAGGTAGCCCATCTTCTTGCATGCGTCCGCGCAGCGGTCGCCGATGCGGTCGATCAGGCGGCGCGGAATGCCGGGCGCCGGCGCTTCCTCGATCACCTTCTGGTGGCGGCGCTGCATCGAGCAGTCGCGCTCGCCGAGCCAGATCGCGTTCTTGAACGCATCCGACAGCACCTGGATCTCGATGTGGCGCGGGTTCTCGAGGAACTTCTCCATGTACACCTGCGGGTTGCCGAACGCACGGCCGGCTTCCTCGCGGGTCATGTTGACCGCGTTGACGAGCGCGGCCTCGGTGTGCACGACGCGCATCCCGCGCCCGCCACCGCCGCCCGCCGCCTTGATGATGACCGGATAGCCGATCGCGCGCGCAATCTTCACTATCTCCTTCGGATCGTCCGGCAACGCGCCTTCCGAGCCCGGCACGCACGGCACGCCGGTCTTGATCATCGTCTGCTTCGCGGTGACCTTGTCACCCATCATGCGGATCGTTTCCGGGCGCGGGCCGATGAACGTGAAGCCCGATTGCTCGACGCGTTCCGCGAAGTCGGCGTTCTCCGACAGGAAGCCGTAGCCGGGGTGGATCGCCTCGGCATCGGTGACTTCCGCGGCGCTGATCAGCGCCGGCATGTTCAGATAGCTCAGGTTCGACGGGGCCGGGCCGATACAGACGGCTTCGTCCGCGAGGCGCACGTACTTGGCTTCCTTGTCGGCTTCCGAGTAGACGACCACCGTCTTGACGCCGAGTTCGCGGCACGCGCGCTGGATGCGCAGCGCGATTTCACCGCGGTTGGCAATGAGGATTTTTTCAAACATAGCGAGTATTCGTCTCTTCGAGGGGCGCGCGAACGGCGCCTGGCGAGCATCGGCGGCGCGCGGCCCGCAGGCCGCGCGGCGGGCTTAGCCGATCACGAAAAGCGGCTGGCCGTATTCGACGGCCTGGCCGTTCTCGACGAGGATTTCCTTGATCACGCCGGCCTTGTCCGACTCGATCTCGTTGAGCAGCTTCATTGCTTCGATGATGCAGATCGTCTGGCCTTCCTTGACCGTGTCGCCCACCTGGACGAACGGGTCCGCGCCCGGCGACGGCGCGCGATAGAACGTGCCGACCATCGGCGACGTCACGACGTGGCCTTGCGGCGCGGCGGGCGCGGCAGCGGCGCCTGCGGCCGGCGCGGCAGCGCCTTCGGTCGGCAGCGCGACCGCCGGGGCCGGCGCGCTGACCTGCGGGGCAAATCCGCCCGTCGGCTGGACATAGACCGGCGGCGCGTTCTTGACGATACGCACCTTGCCTTCGCCTTCCGTCACTTCCAGCTCGGAGATGCCGGATTCGGAGACGAGGTCGATCAGAGTTTTCAGCTTACGAAGATCCATCGGGAATTCCCCTTTCAATACGTGAAAGCGCCGGTGGGACCGGCGCTGAATCTAGATCGCGAAATCAGCCGCGCGACGCGCCTTGCAGCTTGTCGAGCGCGTACTCGAGCGCGTACAGATAACCTTTCCAGCCGAGACCGCAGATCACGCCTTCGGCCTGGTCGGAAAAGTAGGAGTGGTGCCTGAAGGCTTCGCGGCGGTGCACGTTCGACAGATGAACCTCGACGAACGGGATGCCAACGCCGGCGATCGCGTCCCGGATCGCGACGCTCGTGTGCGTATACGCGGCGGGATTGATCAGGATGAAATCGGTCTGTTCCTCCCGCGCGGCCTGGATGCGGTCGACGAGCGCGCCTTCATGGTTGCTCTGGAACGACGACAGTTCGGCGCCAGCTTCCTGCGCTCGCGCGGCAAGCGCTTGATCGATCTGCGCGAGCGTGACGCGGCCGTACACCTCCGGTTCCCGGGTGCCGAGAAGGTTCAGGTTGGGGCCGTGCAGCACCAGCAATCGTGTCATGGTCGCTTCTATTTCTGCGGAATTGCGCGAACTTTAGCGCTATTTAGAGAAATTTGTCTAGTTTTGCCGAACGGCCGGGCGCTCCGGACCTGCAAGAATTACCGGTGCGGCCGCAAAGTATCACCGAATTCACGTGAAATTGCGGCGATCGACCCATAAATCGCCGCCAACGCGCAGGCGGCCGTTCAGGGCGATCACAACGCGTCGAGGGTCTTTTTCAGCTCGGCCGGTTGGATTTGTCCCAATTTTGTCTCCCGAATCTTGCCGGTTTCGTCGATGACGACCGTAAACGGCAGCGCGCCGGCGGTATTTCCAAAATTACGGGCCAGATCGGCGCCCGCATAACCGCTGACGAAAACCGGATAGTCGACCTTCACCTTCTGCAGAAAGTTCTTCACGTTCTGGTCGGAATCGACGCCGATCCCGATGAAGCGGATCCCCTTCTGCTTGTATTGATGCGACAGCGCGACGAGCTCCGGCATCTCTTCGACGCACGGGCCGCACCATGACGCCCAGAAATTGACCACGACCTTCTGGCCCTTGAAGGAAGCGAGCGACGCCGGCTTGCCGTCGACACTGGTCAGCGACGCGGCCCACAGCTGGTCGACCGGGCTGCCTTTCGCGGCGGGTGCGGCGACGGCGACGCCGTCATCGGCGCTGCCGCCGCGGAACCAATGGCCGGCGGCGATTCCGCCGGCGACGGCGGCGGCCGCGACCACCGCGAGCGCCAACATGCGTTTCATCATCATCGTTGAATCATTCCGGTTCGGAAGGGGCGTTGCTGGCCTCGAGCAGCGCGCGCAACGCGGTGGCGTCGGCGCGGGCGACCCGGCCGCGGGCGTCGGCCTTGACCGCACCGCGCAGGTCGTCGCTCGCGTAGAGCGCGACGTGAATGCCGATCGCGTCCACGTCGCGCCGCGGGCGCCACAGGAAGCTGAGCGTCTCGACGTCGGCGCGACCGGCGAAATGCCGCGTTTCGGACACGTCGTACTGAACGTTCTGGTTCAGCAGGTAGATCGCGACGTCCTTCGGGTTGTCGGTGAATATCTGCAAATGGATGTCCGAATGCGCGTTCGCGGTGCCGTTCAGCACCGCGCCCGTCACGTACGGATTGAACTCGGCGAGCCGGCGCATCCAGTCGAGCGCGATCTCGCGCAGGCGGCGCAGTTCGTCCGGCTGCGTGTCGCTCTGGAACAGGGCGAGGTACTCGCGCAGTTCTTCCTCGATCAGATCGTTATCAGGCAGCCATTCGCCGGCAACGCGCGTATCGCCGAACAACTGGCGCGCGGCCTTGCGTTTCGCGCTGGCGTAATCGAGGCCGTCCTCCGCGATCAGGCGGGCGGCGGACTGGGCGATTTCCTCGCGGGCGCGCCGCGGGTCGACAAGAGGTTTGCGAGACATGATCCGGCAATCATACTCGATCGCCGCCACGGCCGAACGCGGTGCGGCCGGGTGCCGCCCGCCGCGCCGCGCGGCGTTCGGATCCATCGTTCGGGCCGCCGGGCAGGGCGGGCCGTCAGTTACAATGACGGTCTTTGTGTCGCGGCGAAAGTCGTTGGCCGGGCGGCCTGTCCGGCGTGCCGCAGACCTTCCTTTCCGAATCGACGGCGCCCGGCGGCGCGAAAGCATTCATCTATGCACATCCACATTCTTGGCATCTGCGGCACCTTCATGGGCGGTCTCGCCGTGCTCGCGCGCGAGGCGGGCCACACGGTGACGGGTTGCGACGCGGGAGTCTATCCGCCGATGAGCACGCAGCTCGAGGCGCAGGGCATCACGCTGATCGAGGGCTACGGCGCCGAGCAGATCGACCTGAAGCCCGACCTGTTCGTGATCGGCAACGTCGTCACGCGCGGCAATCCGCTGATGGAGGCGATTCTCGATCGCGGCCTGCCGTATGTATCGGGCCCGCAATGGCTCGGCGAGCACGTGCTGGCCGGCAAATGGGTGCTGGCGGTCGCGGGCACGCACGGCAAGACGACCACGTCGTCGATGCTCGCGTGGCTGCTGGAAGATGCCGGCCTGAACCCGGGCTTCCTGATCGGCGGTGTGCCGCTGAACTTCGGCGTGTCGGCGCGGCTGACGGATTCGAGTTTCTTCGTGATCGAGGCCGACGAATACGATACGGCGTTCTTCGACAAGCGCTCGAAGTTCGTCCACTACCGGCCGCGCACCGCGGTGCTCAACAATCTCGAATTCGATCACGCCGACATCTTCCCGGATCTCGCCGCGATCGAAACGCAATTCCATCACCTCGTGCGCACCGTGCCGGGCGTTGGCCGGATCGTGACCAACGGCCGCTCGGACGCGCTGGAGCGCGTGCTCGCGCGCGGCTGCTGGAGCGAGGTCGAGCGCTTCGGCGTCGACGGCGGCTGGCAGGCGCTGCCGGCCGAAGACGGCGTGCCGGTCGACGAGCGTTTCGCGGTGTACTCGCAGGCCGAGCGCGTCGGCGAAGTCGCGTGGCAGGTGCAGGGCGACCACAACCGGATGAACGCGCTCGCGGCGATCGCCGCCGCGCGCCATGTCGGCGTGCCGCCCGCGCAGGCCGCCGAATCCCTCGCGTCGTTCCGCAACGTGAAGCGGCGCATGGAAGTGCGCGGCAGCGTGGACGGCGTGACCGTCTACGACGACTTCGCGCACCATCCGACCGCGATCGAAACGACGATCGCCGGCCTTCGTGCGCGCATCGGCCGCCAACATTCCCGCATTCTCGCCGTGCTCGAGCCGCGTTCGAACACGATGAAGCTCGGTGTGATGAAGGCGCAATTGCCTGCAAGCCTCGCCGACGCCGACCTGGTGTTCGGCTACGGTGCCCCGACCGGGCGCGACGCGCTCGGCTGGAACCTCGGCGACGCGCTCGCGCCGCTCGGCGACAAGGCCCATGCGTTCGACGATCTCCACCTGCTCGTGAAATCGGTCGTCGAGGCCGCGCGCCCGGGCGACCACGTGCTCGTGATGAGCAATGGCGGCTTCGGCGGCGTGCACCAGAAGCTGCTCGACGCGCTCGGGAGCCGCGCGTGATCCTGTACCTGCACGGATTCCGGTCGTCGCCGGAGTCGCAGAAGTCGCGGCTCCTCGCCGCGCGCATGGCCGAACTCGGTCGCACGCACGAGTGGCGCTGCCCGTCGCTGTCGGTATCGCCGCTCGAGGCGATCGCCGTCGCGGAGGCCGAGGTGGCCGGTGCGCGCGACGTGACGGTGATCGGCAGCTCGCTCGGCGGCTACTACGCAACCTGGCTCGCCGAAAAGCACGGCTGGAAGGCGGTCGTGCTGAATCCGGCGATCATGCCGCAGCGCGACCTCGGGCAGTATCTGGGCGAACAGCCGCTGTGGCACGGCGGCGGGTCGATCGTCGTCGAACGCCGTCACCTGCACGAGCTCGATGCGCTGCGCGTGCCGGCGATTTCGCGGCCCGAACGCTACTATCTGTTCGCGGCGACCGGCGACGAAGTGCTGGACTACCGCGAGATGCTCGCCCATTACCCGGGCGCGAAAACGCGCGTGATCGAAGGCAGCGATCATGGAATCAGTGAATTTGCCGACTATATCGACGACGTTCTCGCCTTTTGCGACGAATGAACGTCATGAACCCGGCGTCATGCCGATCGAATTCCCATCATCATGCGGCGCCGCCGATGCGGCGCTCGGCAGTCTGAACGAGAGTACTGAGTGAACGTTTTCTTCGAGGAATCGGGCAGTTTCAAGGCGGGCAGCGTGCTGTCGCGCCAGGGCGACGCGTTTCAGGTCGAATTGCCCGGCGGGCGACGCGCGAAGGTGCGCGCAAAAGACGTGCTGATCGAATTCGAGAAGCCGGCCGCCAGCGAGCTGATGCAGGAAGCCGATACGGCCGCGCAGCAGATCGACCTGGATTTCCTGTGGGAATGCGCGCCGGCCGAGGAGTTCGCGTACACGGCGCTGGCCTCGGAATATTTCGGCGCGACCTACGGCCCGGTCGAGCGCGCGGCGCTGGTGCTGCGGCTGCACGGCTCGCCCGTCTACTTCCGCCGCAAGGGGCGCGGCCAGTATCAGCGGGCGCCGGAAGATCAGCTCAAGATGGCGCTCGCGTCGCTCGAGCGCAAGCGTCAGCAGGCGCTCGTCCAGGCGCAGTATGAAGAGGAACTGAAGGCCGGCAAGCTGCCGGAAGCGTTCGCGGGCAAGGTGCTCGGGCTGCTGACGCGGCCGGACAAGAACGCGATCGAATACAAGGCGATGGAAGCGGCGGCCGGGGCGCGCGGCGTGTCGCCGGCGCGGTTGATGCTCGACTGCGGTGGCATCGCGTCGCCGCGTGCGCTGCACGAGGCGCGCTTCCTCGCGGAATTCTTCCCGCACGGCACGGGCTTCCCCGCCGTCACGGTCGGCCCGCTGCCGGACGACCTGCCGCGCGCGGACGTCGAGGCGTTCTCGATCGACGACATCACGACGACCGAAATCGACGACGCGTTCTCGGTCGAACACCTGTCCGACGGTCGCGTGCGGATCGGCGTGCACATCGCGGCGCCGGCGCTCGGCATCGTGCGCGGCGACGCGGTCGACGCGATCGCGCGCGCGCGCCTGTCGACCGTCTACATGCCGGGCGACAAGATCACGATGCTGCCCGACGACGTCGTCGACGTGTTCACGCTGAAGGAAGGCGATTACCGCCCGGCGCTGTCGCTGTACATCATCGTCAACCGCGAGACGCAGGAGATCGTCGCGAACGAGACGCGCGCCGAACTCGTGTTCGTGAAGAACAACCTGCGCCACAACACGCTGGACGAGCTCGTCACCGAAGAGACGCTCGCGGCCGGCACCGGCGACTACCCGCACAAGGACGATATCGCCGTGCTGTGGCCGCTCGCGCAGGCGCTGTTCGAGAAGCGCCAGGTCGCGCGCGCGGGCTATGGCCTGAAGCGCGAAGTGCAGCGCAACACCGACTACAACTTCTACGTCGAAGGCGAGCACGTGACGATCACGCCGCGCCGCCGCGGGTCGCCGCTCGACCTGATCGTGTCGGAGCTCGCGATCCTCGCGAACTCGACATGGGGCGCGTTCCTGCACGATCACACGGTGCCGGGCATCTACCGCTCGCAGCGCGGCTTCGGCGCGCCGGGCCCGAAGCGCACGCGGATGCAGACGACGGCCGCGCCGCACGAAGGCCTCGGCGTCGCTCAATACGCGTGGAGCACGTCGCCGCTGCGCCGCTATGTCGACCTCGTGAACCAGTGGCAGCTGCTCGCATGCGTGCAGCACGGCGTCACGGCCAAGCTCGCCGCGCCGTTCAAGCCGAAGGACGCCGACCTGTACGCGGTCGTGCAGGGCTTCGACGATACCTATACCGCCTACGCCGACTACCAGCGCCGGATGGAGTATTTCTGGTGCCTGCGCTGGCTCGCGCAGGAGCAGAAGAAGCAGGTCGTCGCGAGCGTCGTGAAGGGCGACCTGGTGCGCCTCGAGGAAATTCCGCTGCTGCTGCACGTCCCGGGGCTCGGCGTGCATGCGCGCGGCACGCGCGTGCTGCTCGACGTGATGTCGCTCGACGAGCTGACGATCGAGGCGTCGGTGCGACTGCTGAACGTGCTCGACGCGCCGACCGTGACGAGCGGCGACGCGGCCGAAGACGAAGACGAAACCGAAGGCGGCGACGACACGCTGGTCGATGCGGCGGACGCGTCGGCGGAAACCGAGGCCGAGGCACTGGCCGAAGCGGACGGCGCGGCGGTCGCAGATGGCGAGGCCGCGAACGGCACCGGCCAGGAAAGCGAAGAGGGGCGCGCATTATGAACGCAGCCGCGTCGACGAGCGGCGCCGACCGCTACGTGGTGTTCGGCAATCCGGTGGCGCACAGCAAGTCGCCGTTCATCCATGCGCAGTTCGCCGCGCAGACGGGCGAGGCGATCGTCTACGAGCACCGGCTCGCGCCGGTCGACGGTTTCGAGGCCGCCGTGCGCGCGTTCGTCGCCGAAGGCGGACGCGGCGCGAACGTGACGGTGCCGTTCAAGCTCGACGCGCATGCGCTCGCCGACACGCTGTCGCCGCGCGCGGCGGCGGCGGGCGCGGTGAACACGCTACGCATCGAAGCCGACGGCCGCATCTACGGTGACAACACGGATGGCGTCGGTCTCGTGCGCGACATCGAATCGAACCTCGGCGTGTCGCTTGCGGGTGCGCGCATCCTGTTGCTCGGCGCGGGCGGCGCGGCGCGCGGCGTCGTGTTGCCGATGCTCGAGCGCGCGCCGCTGTCGATCACGATCGTGAACCGCACAGCGAGCAAGGCCGAGGCGCTCGTCGGTCAGTTCACGCAGGCCGCGCACGATGCGGGCTGCGTGCTGTCGGGCGGCGGCCCGGACACCGTGCGAGCGGAGCCGTACGACGTGATCGTCAACGCGACGGCCGGCAGCCTCGACGCGGCGCTGCCGGAGTGCGACGCGGCCGCGTTCGGCGCGGGCACGCTCGCGTACGACATGATGTACGGCGCGCAGCCGACCGTGTTCATGCAGCATGCGGCGTCGCTCGGCGCGCGCACGGCTGACGGGCTCGGGATGCTGGTCGAGCAGGCGGCCGAATCGTTCTACATCTGGCGCGGCGTGCGGCCGGACGGCGCACCGGTGCTGGCCGCGCTGCGTCAGGCGCTCGCGGCGGCCTGACCGGAGCGCGGCAGGTGGTGGCGGTAAGCGGCACGCAGCGCACGCGGACGATCAGCCCGACCCGCTGGATCGTCTATGCGGGTTCGGTGTTCGCGGGCGCGTGGCTCGCGACGCAGCTGTTCTATCTCGTGCAGATCGCGCTGTGGTCGTTCATCAATCCGGGCTCCACCGCGTTCATGCGGACCGACGCATGGTGGCTGTCGCGCGACAATCCGCCCGCGCGGATCCAGCACCAGTGGGTGCCGTACGACCAGATCTCGCGCAACCTGAAGCGCGCGCTGATCGCGTCGGAGGATTCGACCTTCGCGACCAACAACGGCTACGACGTCGACGCGATCCTGCAGGCGTGGGAGAAGAACAAGGCGCGTGGCCGGATCGTCGCGGGCGGTTCGACGATCACGCAGCAGCTCGCGCGCAATCTGTTCCTGTCGCGCGAGAAGAGCTACATCCGCAAGGGGCAGGAGCTGATCATCACGTGGATGCTCGAGACGGTGCTCGACAAGGAGCGGATCTTCGAGATCTACCTGAATTCCGTCGAATGGGGCCGCGGCGTGTATGGTGCCGAGGCCGCCGCCCGCTATTACTACAGAATTCCCGCGAGCCGGCTCGGCGCGTGGCAGTCGGCGCGTCTCGCGGTGATGCTGCCGAAGCCGCGCTGGTTCGACGCGCACCGCGGCTCGGCCTACCAGGCCCAGCGCGCGGCCGTGATTGCCCGCCGGATGGGCGCGGCCGAACTTCCGCAATCGCAGTGAGCGGCGCGCTCGCGCCGTGACATTGTCCGTTCCGTCGCCGGCGCGCCATTGGTGCGCTGCAGCGCATTCGTGTCGCCCGCATTTCGGGACGCATCCATTAGACGAATTCATCTATTTCGCTTTACTGAGCAATGCCCGCCCGCGCGAGATTTTGTTTGCCGATATGGCACGAAATCCGCGTGGGTTGAGTGTTTTCCGGCTAGGCGCGAAAGCAATTGAAAGACTGTTGAAACGCAGCGGTTCGTGAATTGAAGCATTCCTGAAAGGTGTGCGCCGCACCGAGCGTCGATCAAATATTTCCAAATTTTTCAAAGCCGACCCGCTCACGTATATTGGCCAGCGCCTCGGCTCATCGGCCGCAATCGAGGCGGGGGGCGGCTTACCCGGCTGCTCGACATAAAAAACATTCGAGAGAAGGAAAGCAACGATGCCAGCGAGCAAAGCGAAGCTGTTGTTGGGGGTTGTGTTCTCTTCGCTGATTCTGACGGCCTGCAACGACGACGTGACGTCGTCCTCGGCAGCAGGTACCGACAATTCAGCCGATCCCGCCGCTCAGGTGGACAAGCCGTACAACGATCCCAACAGTTATTCGTCGAGCGCGACCGCGTCGCTCGACGCGTCCGCCGCGGTCGAAAAGGCCGCCGTCACCCATCACCAGATCACGCTGAACGGCAAGACGATTCGCTACACGGCGACGGCCGGCCACCTCGTCGCGCGCAATCCGCAGACGGGCGCGCCCGAAGCATCGTTCTTCTACGTCGCGTACACCGCCGACAACCAGCCCGCGGCGAAGCGGCCCGTCACGTTCCTGTATAACGGCGGCCCCGGCTCCGCATCGGTGTGGCTGCATCTCGGCTCGTTCGGTCCGAAACGGATCCAGACGGGCGACCCGAACGCGAACGCGTCGACGTTCCCGTTCGTCGACAACGCGGAAAGCCTGCTCGACACGACCGACCTCGTGTTCGTCGACGCGATCGGCACCGGCTTCTCGGAGGCGATCGCGCCGAACACGAACCAGACGTTCTGGGGCGTCGACCAGGACGGCGGCGCGTTCCGCGACTTCGTGATGCGCTATATCGCCGTGAACCAGCGCAACGATTCGCCGAAGTACCTGTTCGGCGAGTCGTACGGCACACCGCGCACCGACGTGCTCGCGAACCTGCTCGAGACGGCCGGCGTGAAGCTCGACGGCATCGTGCTGCAGTCGTCGATCCTGAACTACAACGCGAACTGCGACATGGCGAGCGACTATGTCGGCAACTCGAACAACGGGGCGAGCCCCGTGAGTTGCGCGGGCTTCGTGCCGTCCTACGGCACGGTCGGCGCGTACTACCAGCTCGACAACCCGAACCCGTCGAGCCTGCCGCAATATGCGGACCAGATGCGCCAGCTGACGGCCGGCAGCTACGTGCCCGCCGTGAACGCGTATCTCGCGAGCCACACGCCGCCCCCGCCGACGCTCGTCACGACGATGGTGAATTCGACCGGCGTGAAGCAGTCGCTGTGGAACGCGGACTTCAACGTCGTCCCGACCTTCTTCGACAACAGCTTCCAGGTGTCGCTGATTCCGGGCACGCTGATCGGCCGCTACGACGCACGCGTGAACGTGCCGTCGTCGAGCCCGCTCGCGGCGGACGGTGACCCGTCGAGCACGTTCATCACGAAGCCGTTCACCGACACGATCGGCAGCTACCTGCCGAACGTGCTCAAGTACAGCGCGCAGTCGGCGTATTCGTTGAGCAGCAATGCGATCCAGACCTGGGACTGGACGCACGACGGCCTCGCGATGCCCGACACGATTCCCGATCTTGCGGCTGCGCTGACGCTGAATCCGTCGCTGAAGGTGCTGTCGCTGAACGGGTATCACGACATCGCGACGCCGTTCTACCAGACCGAGCTCGACCTCGCCCGGCTCGGCTCGCAACCGAACCTGACGATCAAGGACTATCAGGGTGGACACATGGTCTATCTCGACGATACGTCGCGTCCGCAGGAGAAAGCCGACCTCGTGACCTTCTACAACGCGGCCGCGCACTGATGCGATGTGCGGGCCTGGCGACGCGCGCCCGTGGCGGCGCCGTTCGCCAGCCGTCGACGACCTCATTCCAGACTGGAGCCTGACATGAAGAAACGTTTCATCGTCGTTGCCGCCGCGCTCGCATGCGCCGGCGTTGCAGCATCCGCATCGGTGTCCGCGTTCGCGCAGGCGAGCGACGCCGTCACTCCGGCGCGCGCGCGCCAGGCGCAGCTCGGCGATCCGTACGTGCCGCCGGCCGCGCGCAAGCCGACCGCCGGCACGCAGACGACGGGCGCCGCGCTGCACGCGCAGGTGGTGCGCAAGCTCGCGCGGCAGTTCGGCGCGGCCGATACGCAGAACACCGGTTCGATCACCGAAGCGCAGGCGCGCGCGGCCGGCCTCGGCTATGTCGCGAATCACTTCCGGCAGATCGACGCGAGCGGTAACGGTCGCGTGTCGTTCGCCGACGTGCAGCGCTACATGCAGGCGCGCAGCACGAACCAGCAGTAAGCGCGGCGTGCATGACCAACGGGGGCGGGACCCGCGACGCGTCGGGTTCCGCCCCCGTGCGCATGGCGCGACCGTTTCGCGACCTCTGCCGGTTTATCTCATTATCTGGGCAACGCATTCAAATATTGGAGACGAATGCGTGCGCTCCTACAATCCGAAGCACATCGACAGCTTCGGACCCACGCATCGCGCGGCGCCCGACGCACACGGAGACACATTCCATGAAGTTCGCCGGGCGCTTTCCTCGGTGCATCGACCGCCGCGTTGCCGCGACGCCCGACCTCGTTCCGGCGTCGCGACAGCGGCTTCACCGATTCGGCTGAAGAAACCCGTTCCATGACCAAGATGCCCGATTCCCTTGCTCTCGACGCCCGGCGCGCGACGCCGGGCGATGCGCCGCTCACCGACACCATCGGCGCGACCAGCACACCGCTCGACCTCACCGCGCAGCAGGCCGGTACGCAGACGCTGTTGCGCGGTCTCGCGATCCTCGAAGCGATCGCGAACGGCGCGCGCGACATGCGTGCGATCGGCGCCGCGCTCGGCACGACGCGCAGCACGACGCACCGTCTCGTCAGCAGCCTCGTGCAGGCGCGCTACCTGCGCCAGGTGCAGGGCGGCTACCTGCTCGGCCCGAAGCTGATCGAGCTCGGCACGATCGCGCTCGAACAGATGCCGCTCACGGCGGTCGCGCGGCCGCACCTCGAGGCGCTCGCCGAAGCGACGCTCGACACGATCCACCTCGGCGTGCGCGACGGCGATGACGTGCTGTACATCGACAAGATTCCCGGCACGCGCGGCCTCGAGATGCGCTCGCGTGTCGGCCACCGGATGCCGCTCGCATCGACCGGCATCGGCAAGGCGATGATGCTCGACCTCGATCCCGACCTGTGGCGCTCGCTGTTCGAAGCCGCGCGGCGCGCGCTGGCCGGCGTCAACTTCAAGCCGGACAACCGGCCCGAGACGAGCGCGTTCCTGCAGCGCATGGCGCATTACGCGGCCGGCGGCTACACGTTCGACCTCGAGGAAAACGAGGCGTCGATCCGCTGCGTGGCCGCGCCGATCCGCGACGCGTCGGGCGCGATCGTCGCGGCCGTATCGGTGGCGAGCACGATTCCGTACATGCCGCACGACCGGATGGACGAACTGATTCCGCTCGTGCAGCGCGAAGCGCGAGCCATTTCCGCGGAACTGGGCTGGAGCTCGCCGCAGGGTACCCGCAGGATCAAACGATGACCAATTCGACCCGGACCGCTCCGGACGCCTCCTGCGCCGCACCGTCGCTGATCGCGCTCGACTGGGGCACGACGTCGCTGCGCGCGTATCTGTTCGACGCGCACGGTGCGCTGCTCGACACGCGCAGCCGCGCCGCGGGCGTGATGCATGTGCCGGCCGGCGGCGCGCGAGCCTTCGACGTCGTGTTCGAGGAAGCGTGCGGCGACTGGCTCGACCGCGCGCCGGGCGTGCCGGTGCTGGCCGCCGGGATGGTCGGCAGCGCACAGGGCTGGCGCGAGGCGCCGTACGTCGAGGTGCCGGCCGGCGCCGACGCGCTCGTCGCGGGGCTCGTCACGGTGACGACGTCGCGCGGCACGACGGTGTCCATCGTGCCGGGCGTGATCGCGACGGGCGAATTGCCCGACGTGATGCGCGGCGAAGAAACGCAGATATTCGGCGCACTCGCGAACGATCCCATGCTTGACGCAGATCGTTCAGGCGTACTGATCGGATTGCCGGGCACGCATGCGAAGTGGGCATGGGTGAAGGACGGGCTCATCGAGCGCTTCCAGACGTTCATGACCGGCGAGTTGTTCGCGGCGCTGCGCGATCACACGATCCTCGGCCGCACGATGCGCGCGAGCGCGTCGCCCGACCGCGCGGCATTCGCGCGCGGCGTCGCGGTGGCCCGCGGTGCGCAGCGCGCGGGGTTGCTCGCGACGATCTTCAGCACGCGCACGCTCGGCTTGACCGACCGGCTCGCGCCCGATGCGCAGGGCGATTACCTGTCCGGCCTGCTGATCGGCCATGAGCTGAACGCACTCGACGCGATGCTGGCGGAACGCGGTGTCGCGCTCGCGAACCAGCCGCTGTTGCTGATCGGCGACGACGGATTGTGCGCGCGCTACGTCGACGCGTTGAGCGTGTTCGGCTGCACGCATGCGCGCGTCGTCGCTCAGGCGACGGAGCGCGGCTTGTGGTGGATCGCGTCGCGCGCCGGGCTCGTGCGCGCGGATGGCGAGCCCGTCTGCGCCGACCAAAGAATCGATTGAAGAGGAATCGCCGATGTCGTCCGACCTTACGCTGCCCGCACCATATACACCGCACGCCGCGCTGATGCGCGCGTTCGACGCGTGCCCGCTGATCGCGATCATGCGCGGCATCACGCCCGCCGAAGCGGCTGACCACGGCCTTGCGCTGCACGAAGCGGGCTTCCGGATCGTCGAGGTGCCGCTCAACTCGCCCGATCCGTTCGGCAGCATCGCGGCGCTGCGCCGCGCGCTGCCCGACGACATGATCGTCGGCGCTGGCACCGTGCTGCGCGCCGAGCATGTCGACCGCGTGCAGGACGCGGGCGGCACGCTGATCGTGATGCCGCACAGCGACGCTGCCGTGATCCGCCGTGCGCGCGAGCGCGGGCTCGCGAGCGCACCGGGTGTCGCGACGCCGACCGAGGCGTTTGCCGCGCTCGCAAACGGCGCCGACGTGCTGAAGATGTTCCCGGCCGAGCAGCTCGGCGTGCCCGTCGTGAAGGCGTGGCGTGCGGTGATCGACCGCGCGGTGCCGCTGATTCCCGTCGGCGGGATTTCCCCGGACAACATGCAGCCGTTCCTCGCGGCCGGCGCCAACGGCTTCGGGCTCGGTTCGGCGCTGTACCGGCCCGGCCAGTCGGCGGACGCGACCGCAGCGAACGCGCGCGCGTTCCAGGCCGGCCTGCGCGTGGCGCGCGGCGGAGCCGCATGATGGGACGCCTCACGGGCAAGGTCGCGATGGTGACGGGCGCGGGCCGCGGGATCGGCGCCGCGATCGCGCAGGCGTTCGCGCGCGAGGGCGCGGCCGTCGCGCTCGTCGACCTCGACTTCCCGCAAGCGCAGCGCACGGCCGCGGCGATCGCCGACGACATCGACGGCGCGCGCGTGCTGCCGCTGCATGCGGATGTCGCGCGGCAGGATTCGGTGCGCGACGCGCTCGCGCAGACCGAAGCCGCATTCGGCCCGCTCGACGTGCTCGTGAACAACGCGGGCATCAATGTGTTCGCCGATCCGCTGACGATGACGGACGAAGACTGGCGCCGCTGCTTCGCCGTCGACCTCGACGGCGTATGGCACGGCTGCCGCGCGGCGCTGCCGGGGATGGTCGAACGCGGCCGCGGCAGCATCGTGAACATCGCGTCGACGCATGCGTTCCGGATCATCCCGGGCTGCTTTCCGTACCCGGTCGCGAAACACGGCGTGCTGGGCCTCACGCGTGCGCTCGGCATCGAATACGCGGCGCGCAACGTGCGCGTGAACGCGATCGCGCCCGGTTACATCGAGACGCAGCTCACGCGCGACTGGTGGGACGCGCAGGCCGACCCGGCGGCGGCACGCGCCGAGACGCTCGCGCTGCAGCCGATGAAGCGGATCGGCAAGCCGGAAGAAGTCGCGATGACGGCCGTGTTTCTCGCCTCCGACGAGGCGCCGTTCATCAATGCCGCTTGCATCACCGTCGACGGCGGGCGCGCGGCGCTGTACCACGACTGACGCAACGATTCGACAGACCGCACGTGCGACGGCCGCGCGCACGCTGCGTCGAAACCAACAAGCGGCTGTATTCCGTTCGATGAAGACAAGGAGACACTGGAGATGAAACGCAGAACCTTCGTAACGCTTGCCGCCGCGGCGGCAGTGGTGATCGGAAGCCCGGTCGCGCACGCGGCCGACCCGGTCAAGATCGGCTTCCTGGTGAAGCAGCCGGAAGAGCCGTGGTTCCAGGACGAGTGGAAGTTCGCCGAGATCGCGGCAAAGAACAAGGGCTTCACGCTCGTGAAGATCGGCGCCCCGTCGGGCGAGAAGGTGATGAGCGCGATCGACAACCTGTCCGCGCAGAAGGCGCAGGGCTTCATCATCTGCACGCCCGACGTGAAGCTCGGGCCGGGCATCGTCGCGAAGGCGAAGTCGCACAACCTGAAGATGATGACGGTCGACGACCGCCTCGTCGACGGCGCGGGCAAGCCGATCGAGGCGGTGCCGCACATGGGGATCTCCGCGTACAACATCGGCAAGCAGGTCGGCGACGGCATCGCGGCCGAGATCAAGAAGCGCGGCTGGGACATGAAGGACGTCGGCGCGATCGACATCACCTACGAGCAGCTGCCGACCGCGCACGACCGCACGAGCGGCGCGACCGACGCGCTGGTGGCGGCCGGCTTCCCGAAGGCGAACGTGATCGCGGCGCCGCAGGCGAAGACCGACACCGAGAACGCGTTCAACGCGGCGAACATCGCGCTCACCAAGAACCCGCAGTTCAAGCACTGGGTCGCGTACGGCCTGAACGACGAGGCCGTGCTCGGCGCGGTGCGCGCGGCCGAAGGGCGCGGCTTCAAGGCGGACAACATGATCGGCATCGGCATCGGTGGTTCCGATTCGGCGCTGAACGAATTCAAGAAGCCGCAGCCGACGGGCTTCTACGGCACCGTGATCATCAGCCCGAAGCGCCACGGCGAGGAAACTTCGGACCTGATGTACGCGTGGATCACGCAGGGCAAGGCACCGCCGGCGCTGACGCTGACGACGGGCATGCTCGCGACGCGCGACAACGTGTCGAAGGTGCGCGACGAGATGGGGCTCGCATCGAAGTAAGCCGCCCGCCGGCTGCCGCGGCGATGCGGCGGCCGGCGACCGATGGAACTGCAAGTGGGGAGACGACGTGTCAGCGGCACTGCGTTTTGACAATATCGGCAAGGTATTTCCCGGCGTGCGCGCACTCGACGGCATCTCGTTCGACGTGCGCGCGGGCGAGGTGCATGGCCTGATGGGCGAGAACGGCGCGGGCAAGTCGACGCTGCTGAAGATTCTCGGCGGCGAATACCAGCCCGATGCGGGCAGCGTGCTGGTCGACGGCCAGCCCGTGCATTTTTCGAGTGCGGCCGCGTCGATCGCGGCCGGCATTGCGGTGATTCACCAGGAACTGCAGTACGTGCCCGACCTGACGGTCGCGGAGAACCTGTTGCTCGGCCGCCTGCCGAATGCGCTCGGCTGGGTGAGGAAAGGCGAGGCGAAGCGCCATGTGCGCGAACGGCTCGCGGCGATGGGCGTCGATCTCGATCCCGACGCGAAACTCGGGCGGCTGTCGATCGCGCAGCGGCAGATGGTCGAGATCTGCAAGGCGCTGATGCGCAACGCGCGCGTAATCGCGCTCGACGAACCGACGAGCTCGCTGTCGCATCGCGAGACCGAGGTGCTGTTCAAGCTCGTCGACGACCTGCGCGCGCAGGGCCGCGCGCTGATCTACATCTCGCACCGGATGGACGAGATCTACCGGCTGTGCGATGCGTGCACGATCTTTCGCGACGGGCGCAAGATCGCGTCGCACGAATCGCTCGCCGACGTGCCGCGCGAGCGGCTGGTTGCCGAGATGGTCGGGCGCGAGATCGCGGACATTTACCACTACGCGCCGCGTGCGCTCGGCGACGTGCGGTTTTCGGCCGAAGGCGTCGACGGCCCCGCGTTGCGCGAGCCGGCGAGCTTCTCGGTGCGCGCGGGCGAGATCGTCGGCTTCTTCGGGCTGGTCGGCGCGGGGCGCAGCGAACTGATGCGGCTCGTGTACGGCGCGGACCGCCGACGCGCGGGCGCGCTGACGCTCGACGGCAAGCGCATCGACGTGAAGCGCACCGGCGACGCGATCCGTCACGGCATCGTGCTGTGCCCGGAAGACCGCAAGGAGGAAGGGATCATCGCGATGGCGTCGGTCGCGGAGAACATCAACATCAGCTGCCGCCGTCATTCGCTGCGCGCGGGCCTGTTCATCGACCGCAAGACCGAAAATGAAACGGCCGACCGCTTCATCCAGCGGCTGAAGATCAAGACGCCGAACCGGCGGCAGAAGATCCGTTTCCTGTCGGGCGGCAACCAGCAGAAGGCGATCCTGTCGCGTTGGCTCGCGGAGCCCGACCTGAAGGTCGTGATCCTCGACGAGCCGACGCGCGGCATCGACGTCGGCGCGAAGCACGAGATCTACGACGTGATCTACCGGCTCGCGGAGCGCGGCTGCGCGATCGTGATGGTGTCGTCGGAACTGCCGGAAGTGCTCGGCGTGTCCGACCGCATCGTCGTGATGCGCGAAGGCCGCATCGCGGGCGAGCTGCCGCGCGAGCAGGCGAACGAGCATGCGGTGCTGAACCTCGCGCTGCCGCAGACTGGCGTCGCCGAGGCGGCCTGACGCGGTTTCAGGTCGCCGCGAGCGACGCACGACATTCGAATCGATCAAGCGCGGCGCGGGCCGCGCGACGCAGGAGCAGGAGACACAACCATGCAAGTCAGGGAAAACCTCGCCAGCGCAGCCGTGAAGCCGTCGGCCGACGCGCTGGTTCCACAACAGAGCGACCGCCAGAAGTGGTGGCAGCACCTCACCGAATACAGCCTGATCGCGATCTTCGCGGTGATGTTCGTGACGATGTCGCTGACGGTCGATCACTTCTTCTCGATCGACAACATGCTCGGCCTCGCACTGTCGATCTCGCAGATCGGGATGGTCGCGTGCACGATGATGTTCTGTCTGGCCTCGCGCGACTTCGACCTGTCGATCGGCTCGACCGTCGCGTTCTCCGGCGTGCTGTGCGCGATGGTGCTGAATGCGACCGACAACACGTTCGTCGCGATCGTCGCGGCGGTCGCGGCCGGGGCGGCGATCGGCTTCGTGAACGGCGCGGTGATCGCGTACCTGCGCATCAACGCGCTGATCACGACGCTCGCGACGATGGAAATCGTGCGCGGGCTCGGCTTCATCGTGTCGAAGGGGCAGGCGGTCGGCGTGTCGTCGGATACGTTCATCGCGCTCGGCGGGCTGTCGCTCTTCGGCGTATCGCTGCCGATCTGGGTCACGCTCATGTGCTTCATCGTGTTCGGCGTGCTGCTGAACCAGACCGTGTACGGCCGCAACACGCTCGCGATCGGCGGCAACCCCGAGGCGTCGCGCCTCGCGGGGATCAACGTCGAACGCACGCGCGTCTACATCTTCCTGATCCAGGGCGCGGTGACGGCGCTTGCCGGCGTGATCCTCGCATCGCGCATCACGTCGGGCCAGCCGAACGCGGCGCAGGGCTTCGAGCTGAACGTGATCTCCGCGTGCGTGCTCGGCGGCGTGTCGCTGATGGGTGGCCGCGCGACGATCTCGGGCGTCGTGATCGGCGTGCTGATCATGGGCACCGTCGAGAACGTGATGAACCTGCTGAACATCGACGCGTTCTATCAGTACCTGGTGCGCGGCGCGATCCTGCTCGCGGCCGTGCTGCTCGACCAGCTGAAGAACCGCGGCGTACGCGACTGACCGATTCCACGGAGACGATTCGCATGACCATCGAAACTTCCGCGCAGGATTCGCGCGCCGCGAGCGACGCACGCTATGCGCGCTACCCGAGCCTCGAGGATCGCGCGGTGCTGATCACGGGCGGCGCGACCGGGATCGGCGCGGCGTTCGTCGAGCACTTCGCGCGGCAGGGCGCGCGCGTGGCGTTCGTCGATCTCGACGCGCACGCGGGCCAGGCGCTCGCGGAAACCCTCGCGCAGGCGCCGGACGTGCGTCACGCGCCGCTGTTCATCCCGTGCGACCTGACCGACATCGACGCGCTGCGCCATGCGATCGACGCGATCCGCGCGCGCATCGGCACGATCGCGGTGCTCGTGAACAACGCGGCGAACGACACGCGCCACGCGATCGGCGACGTGACGCCCGAGTCGTTCGACGCGGGCATCGCGGTGAATCTGCGCCATCAGTTCTTCGCCGCGCAGGCGGTGATCGACGACATGAAGCAGCGCGGCGGCGGCGCGATCATCAATCTCGGCTCGATCAGCTGGATGCTGAAGAACGGCGGCTACCCCGTCTACGTGATGGCGAAGGCGGCCGTGCAGGGCCTCACGCGTGGGCTCGCGCGCGATCTCGGCGCGTTCGGAATCCGCGTGAATTCGCTGGTGCCCGGCTGGGTGATGACCGACAAGCAGCGCAGGCTGTGGCTCGACGACGCGGGCCGCGCGGCGATCAAGGCCGGCCAGTGCATCGACGCCGAGCTGCTGCCGGACGACCTCGCGCGCATGGCGCTGTTTCTCGCGGCCGACGACAGCCGGATGATCACCGCGCAGGACGTGGTGGTCGACGGCGGCTGGGCCTGATTGCCGATGTTCGAATTCGCGCGGCACTGCGCGACGACCCGTATCACTTCATCGACGAAGGAAAGGAGCTCACCATGACCGCTACGTCCTCGCGCGCATCGTCGTCCACGAGCCAGTCGCGCCGCGCGCGCCTGGCTGCCGCCGCGCAGCCCGTCAGCGCCGGCCCGCAGACCGCCGCGTTCGCGCAGGGTGTCGGCGCCGCGCATGCGGCGGCCGTCACGCTGTCGAATGCGGCGCTGCGGCTCGACGTGCTGCCGCATCTGGGCGGCGGCATCGCGCGCTTCGACTGGCGCGGCGATCACGGCGCGCTGGTGCCGGTGTTCCGGCGTTGCGAGCACCCGGAAACGGCGACGGATCCGAACGCGCTCGCGTGCTATCCGCTGCTGCCGTACTCGAACCGGATCGGCAACGGCCGTTTCGAATGCGACGGGCGCAGCGTCGCGGTGCCGCGCAACCGCCGCGACGAGCCATTGCCGATTCACGGCGACGGCTGGCTCGCGCCGTGGCAGGTGGACGACGCAACCGACACGACGCTGCAGCTGTCGCTCGATCGCGCGAGCGGCGCGCCGTACGCGTTTCGCGCGATCCAGTCGTTCGCGCTCGACGACACGACGCTGTCGATCGCGCTGACGATCGAAAACGCAGGGCGTGCACGGCTGCCGTTCGGGCTCGGCCTGCATCCGTTCCTCGTGCGCGACGACGCGACCGAGCTGGCCGCGGCCGCGGGCGGGCTGTGGCTGTCGGGTACGGATTTCCTGCCGGTGCGGCACGTGAGCGTGCCGCCGGCCTGGCAGTTCGGCGTCGCGTATCCGTTGCCGGCGACGCTCGTCAATCATGCGTTCACCGGCTGGGGCGGCCACGCGACGGTGAGCTGGCCGCGCCGCGGGCTGTTGTTGACGATCGCGGCCGATGCCGATGCGTACGTGCTCTATACGCCGCCCGGCGAGCATTTTTTCTGCTTCGAGCCGGTCGATCATCCGATCAATGCGGTGAACCTGCCGGGTGGCGCGGCCGCGCACGGGATGACGCTGCTCGCGCCGGGCGAGCGGCTCACGCGGCGTTTCGCGTTCACCGTCGAGCGGTCCGATACGCGCATCGACGCCGCCGCGCGCGAAGGACGCCGGCGACGCGGGTAAAATACGCGGTCTACCAACGGTTTGCCGCGAGTATCCGCCATGTCTTCCCCGCTTACTTTCATCGAATCGCTGCGCGCCGCGTGGCAGCGCACGAATTCGCTGCTGTGCGTCGGCCTCGACCCCGAGCCGTCGCGCTTTCCCGTGCAGTTCGACGGCCAGCCCGACGCGATCTTCGAATTCTGCCGGCAGATCGTCGACGCGACCGCGCAATACGCGAGCGCGTTCAAGCCGCAGATCGCGTACTTCGCCGCGCATCGCGCGGAAGATCAGCTCGAGCGCCTGATCGCGCACATCCACCTCCAGCATCCGGGGCTGCCCGTGATCCTCGACGCGAAGCGCGGCGACATCGGCAGCACGGCCGAGCAGTACGCGCGCGAGGCGTTCGAGCGCTATCGCGCGGACGCGGTCACCGTGAACCCGTACATGGGCTACGACTCGGTGGAGCCGTACTTCGAGCATGAAGGCAAGGGCGTGATCGTGCTGTGCCGCACGTCCAACCCGGGCGGGTCGGATCTGCAGTTCCTCGACACCAACGGCCGGCCGCTGTACCAGGTCGTGGCCGACCTCGCGGCGAACAAGTGGAATGCGAAGAACGGCCAGCTCGGCCTCGTGGTCGGCGCGACGTTCCCGAAGGAAATCGAGATCGTGCGCGGGATCGTCGGCGACATGCCGCTCCTGATCCCCGGCATCGGCGCACAGGGCGGCGACGTGCAGGCGACCGTCAACGCGGGCCGCACCGCCGACGGCACCGGGATGATGATCAACTCGTCGCGCGCGATCCTGTACGCGAGCAAGGGCGAGGATTTCGCCGAAGCCGCCGCGCTCGCCGCGCAGAAGACGCGCGATACGATCAACGCGCATCGCTGAAATAACGCTGAAACGCAGGCCGCCCGCCCGGGCGGTCTTTCACCGCCGAGCCCGCGTCCGCGGGCCGCGCGCCTGCTTCGCGTGTCTGCCATCCTGGCGCACGCGAACAGCTTCCCGTCGCTTGCGCACCGCATGCCCGCGCGGCAGAAGGCGCTCGGCCTGCCGGTCACGGCGGACAAGAACTGGATCGTCGTGAAGCCCGACGCAATTCGGCAGGCGGGCAGGGGCGGCCGCCCCTGCCGCTGCGCCGGCGAATCAGCCTTCGCGCTCGTCGAGCAGCTTCAGCAGCCCGCGCAGCGCATGCGCGGCCGCCTGCGCGCGGATCTGCTCGCGGTCGCCCTTGAACACGAGGGTCTCGACGTCGGTATGCAGCCGGTTGCTCCATGCGAACGACACGGTGCCGACCGGCTTCTTCTCGCTGCCGCCGGCCGGACCGGCGATGCCGGTGACGGACAGCGCGACCTGCGCGCGGCTGTTGCGCAGCGCACCTTCGGCCATCGCGCGTGCGACCGGCTCGCTGACGGCGCCGTGTTTCTCGATCAGGTCTGGCGGAACGCCGATCATGTCGATCTTCGACTGGTTCGAGTAGGTGACGAAGCCGCGCTCGAACCACTGGCTGCTGCCGGAGATGTCGGTGATCGCGGCGGCGATCATGCCGCCCGTGCAGGATTCGGCGGTGGCGAGCGACAGGTGCTCGTCACGCAGCTTGTTGCCTGCGCGGATCGCAAGCTGATGGACGACGGAATCGGTTGGCATGCGCGTCGGGAAACGGGAGTCGGAAAATCGGTCAGCCGACGACGGAGCGCCAGAAGGCGATCACGAGCAGCGTCATGAACGCGGCGATCAGGTCGTCGACCATGATGCCGAGCCCGCCTTTCACGCGACGGTCGAAATAGCGGATCGGCGGCGGCTTGAGCATGTCGAAGAAGCGGAACACGACGAACGCCCACAACTGGCCGATGAAGGTCGCGGGCGTGACGAACAGCATCACGAGCCAGATCGCGACGATTTCGTCCCAGACGACGGCGCCCGGATCGGACGTGCCCATCTTTCGTGCGGTGAAACCGGTAATCCACGTGCCTGCCGCAAAACCGACCGCGATCAGCGCCCACCATTCGGGCACCGTCAGGTAGCGGTTGAGCACCACGAACGTGAGCCAGCCGAACAGCGAGCCGAACGTGCCGGGCATGAACGGCGCGAGCCCGCTGCCGAAGCCGAGCGACACGATGTGCGCCGGGTGCGACAGCATGAAGCGCGCCGTGGCGCGCTGCGGCACGTTCCGGGCGGCGCCGGGCGCGGCCGCGGATTGCCCGGTCGGGTCAGTCTGCATGGAAGTGGTCGAAACCGTGCAACGTGAGAGTCAGGGGGGCGCCGGCGGCGTCGCGCCACGCGATCGCGGGCTGCTCCGACGGCGAGGACAACGCGCGTATTGTACCGACTCGCGTCACCCGAACGCCGGCGCTCGCGCCCGCTGCCTCGATCGTCGCACGGGCCGCGGCCGGCGCGGTGAAGCACAGCTCGTAGTCGTCGCCGCCGGCGAGCGTGCAGCGTCGCTGCACGTCGGGCGGCAGCGTCGCGAGCGCGGCCGAGCGCGGCACCGCGTCGGCGTCGATCTCGGCGCGCACGTTCGAGCGGGTCAGGATGTGCTGCAAGTCGCCGGCGAGGCCGTCCGAGATGTCGAGCGCCGCATGTGCGACGCCCGCGAGCGCAAGCCCGAGCGCGATGCGCGGCTCGGGACGCTCGAGCGCCTGCCGGAATACGGCAGCTTCGTCCGCGCCGGCGGTCCATTCGCCGCGCGCGAGTCCGAGACCCGCACGGGCGTCGCCGAGCGTGCCGGACACCCAGACGTCGTCGCCGTCACGCGCGGCATCGCGCCGCAACGCCGCGTCCGGCGAGACTTCGCCGAACACGGTCACGCACAGGTTCAGCGGCCCGCTCGTCGTGTCGCCGCCGATCAGTTCGCAGCCGAACCGCTCGGCGAGCGCGAACAGGCCGTTGCTGAACGCCTCGAGCCACGCCGCGTCCGCGCGCGGCAGTGCGCACGCGAGCGTGAACGCGCGCGGCTCGGCGCCCATCGCCGCGAGGTCAGACAGGTTGACCGCGAGCGTCTTGTGGCCGAGCGCGTCGGGCGCGACATCGGGGAAGAAATGGCGGCCTTCGACCAGCATGTCCGTTGAAATGGCCAGCAATTTTCCGGAACGAGGTGCGATCAGCGCGCAATCGTCGCCGATGCCGAGCGTCGACGCACGCGCCCCCCGAGCCGCGCGGCGCGCGAAGAAGCGATCGATCAGCGAAAACTCGGACAGGGCGGCTGGCACGGCGGACGAACCCGGAAGCGGTGAAGGGAACGGCATTGTACGCAGCGAACGGCGCCGTTCCTGCACCGTTCAGTACATTTTTGTCGCGGCTGTCGCACCCGAATCGCCGGTCTGGCGGCCTTCGATTGGCGCTACAATGCCGTCGAACAGTTATTCTAATCCGCCCGTCAAGAGACACATGTCGACCCAAGCCTCCTCCAAAGCCAAGCTCCGCGAAGCCGCTCTCGACTATCACGAATTCCCGACGCCGGGGAAAATCGCGATCGCCCCGACCAAGCAGATGATCAACCAGCGCGACCTCGCGCTCGCGTATTCGCCGGGCGTCGCGTATGCGTGCGAGGAGATCGTCGAGAACCCGCTGAACGCCGCGCGCTTCACGGCGCGCAGCAACCTGGTCGGCGTCGTCACGAACGGCACCGCGGTGCTCGGGCTCGGCAACATCGGCCCGCTCGCGTCGAAGCCGGTGATGGAAGGCAAGGCGGTGCTGTTCAAGAAGTTCGCCGGCATCGACGTGTTCGACATCGAGCTGAACGAGTCGGATCCGCACAAGCTGGTCGACGTGATCGCCGCGCTGGAGCCGACCTTCGGCGGGATCAACCTGGAAGACATCAAGGCGCCGGACTGCTTCATCGTCGAGCGCGAGTGCCGCAAGCGGATGAAGATTCCGGTGTTCCACGACGACCAGCACGGCACCGCGATCGTCGTGGCAGCGGCCGTCACGAACGGCCTCAAGGTCGTCGGCAAGGACATCAAGAAGGTGAAGCTCGTCGCGTCCGGCGCGGGGGCGGCCGCGCTCGCGTGCCTGGACCTGCTGGTCGACATCGGCCTGCCGCTCGAGAACATCACCGTGACCGACCTGGCCGGCGTCGTCTATAAGGGCCGCACCGAGCTGATGGATCCGGACAAGGAGCGTTTCGCCCGCGAAACCGACGCCCGCACGCTGGCCGAGGTGATCGACGGCGCGGACATCTTCCTCGGCCTGTCGGCCGCCGGCGTGCTGAAGCCGGAGATGGTGAAGGGCATGGCCGAGCGCCCGCTGATCCTCGCGCTCGCGAACCCGACGCCGGAAATCCTGCCGGAAGCGGCGCTCGAAGTGCGCCCCGACGCGATTCTCGCGACCGGCCGCACCGACTATCCGAACCAGGTCAACAACGTCCTGTGCTTCCCGTTCATCTTCCGCGGCGCGCTCGACGTCGGCGCGACGACGATCACGCGTGAAATGGAGATCGCGGCCGTCAACGCGATCGCCGAGCTCGCGCAGCAGGAGCAAAGCGACATCGTCGCGACCGCCTACGGCATCCAGGACCTGTCGTTCGGGCCCGATTACCTGATTCCGAAGCCGTTCGATCCGCGCCTGATCGTGAAGATCGCGCCGGCCGTCGCGCAGGCCGCGATGGACGGCGGCGTCGCGACGCGTCCGATCGAGGACATGGAGGCGTACCGCGTTCACCTCCAGCAGTTCGTGTACCACAGCGGCACGACGATGAAGCCGATCTTCCAGCTCGCGCGCAGCGCGCCGGCGGAGAAGAAGCGCGTCGTGTTCGCGGAAGGCGAGGAAGAGCGCGTGCTGCGCGCCGTTCAGATCATCGTCGACGAGAAGCTCGCGACGCCGATCCTGATCGGCCGTCCGTCGGTGATCGAGCACCGTATCCAGCGCTACGGCCTGCGCCTCACGCCGGGCACCGACTTCACGGTCGTCAACACGGAGCACGACGAGCGCTACCGCGACTTCTGGCAGACGTACTACAAGATGATGGCGCGCAAGGGCATCAGCGAGCAGCTGGCGCGTGTCGAGATGCGCCGCCGCACGACGCTGATCGGCTCGATGCTGGTGAAGAAGGGCGAAGCGGACGGGATGATCTGCGGCACGATCAGCACCACCCACCGCCACCTTCACTTCATCGACCAGGTGATCGGCAAGCGCCCGGGCTGCAGCGTGTACGCGGCGATGAACGGCCTTGTGCTGCCGGGCCGCCAGATCTTCCTGGTCGACACGCACGTGAACGTCGATCCGACCCCGGAGCAACTTGCCGAGATCACGATCATGGCCGCGGAAGAGGTGCGCCGGTTCGGCATCGAGCCGAAGGTCGCGCTGCTGTCGCACTCGAATTTCGGCACGAGCAACGCGCCTTCGGCGCAGAAGATGCGCGATACGCTCGCGATCCTGCAGGAACGTGCGCCGGAGTTGAAGGTCGACGGCGAAATGCACGGCGACGTCGCGCTCGACGCCGCGCTGCGCAAGGAAATCCTGCCCGAATCGACGCTGGAAGGCGACGCGAACCTGCTGATCCTGCCGAACATCGATGCCGCGAACATTGCGTACAACCTGCTGAAGACGGCCGCCGGCAACAACATCGCGATCGGGCCGATCCTGCTGGGCGCAGCCCAGCCGGTGCACGTGCTGACCGAATCGGCGACCGTTCGCCGCATCGTCAACATGGCGGCGCTGCTGGTCGCCGACGTGAACGCCGCACGCTGAGGCGGAACGAACCGCGCGGCAACGGTCGAACCGGTGCCGCGCGCCGGGCGAAATTGTAAACAAAAGCAAAAAGAGGCGTGCCCGCAAAGGGCGCGCCGTCGGGCAGGGCGCAAACCCGCTTCCCGCAAGCAACAGCAGCATTTCTCCACTCGGGGTAGCGAGTGTGGCAAGCAGGCAGGGTCTTGCCATGCGAGAGATGCCGCAAGTATTTTATCTCGTGTAAGATATATGTAGTCTCGTTTCGGTAAAAAATGCGCGATTCCGGGCGGGGCCAGCCTTTCGATTCCCAAACGAACATTGATTCGCGCGGACAATAGCGCTACGCTAACGCCTTTGGTTGGTCGTCAACTACTTGATTTAACAGCGGGAACCCTGGTTCATGGCACGCAAGTGGCTCCGCAACGGCGCGCTCGCGTCCGTCTTCGCGATGTTCGCGATGGGTATCGTCGGTACGCCGACGGGCAGTCTGGTTTCCGCCGCTTACGCACGGCAGGCCGTTTCGGCCGACCTGGCCGTCGGCGGGGTCGATACGATCCCGACCGCCCGTCTGCCGCGCGAGGCCGTGACCACGCTTGGCCTGATCGGCGCCGGTGGCCCCTATCCGTACGAGAAAGACGGCGTCGTCTTCGGCAACCGCGAGCGGATCCTGCCGAAGGCGAAGCGTGGCTACTACCACGAGTACACGGTGCCGACGCCACGCGCACGCAATCGCGGCGCGCGCCGGATCGTCTGTGGCGGGCCATTGCGCCGGATCGACAACTGTTATTACACGGACGACCACTACAACAGTTTTAAACGTATTGTTGAATGACTTCGGGATGAACGGCATGAGCGACTCCATCTACGCGCACGATACGGCGGCGGCGGAACTGTTCGCGGCCGGCGACGGCAATCTGTTTCAGCGCGTGATGCAACTCCACGCGGCGGCACAGGCCGGCGGCGCGCCGGAGCAACAGGAACCCGAGCCCGGGCTTTCATCGAACGAGGAGCCTATGAGCCTTTTCACGACCGTGCGACCCAATCTCGTGCAGTCGATCCGCGCGTTCCGCGTGCAGGATCTCGCCGACGAAGCCAGCCGGCTCGGCCAGCATTTCCTGTACGCGTATTGCGGCGCCGCGCAGTCGAAGCAGGAAGTGATGGAGACGATCGCGACGTCGTTCCTGTTTCCGAAGCATTTCGGGAAGAACTACGATGCGCTGTACGACTGCCTGACCGACCTCGTCGCGAAGGCCGGCGCGCAGCCCGGTTTCGTGATCGTCCTGGAAGGGCTGCCGATCGCGCAGAAATTCGACAAGGAAGGGCGCGAGACGCTGCTCGACGTGTTCCGCGAAGCAGCCGAATTCTGGGCCGAGCGCAAGGTCGCGTTCCGCGTGTTCTATTCGTTCGCGTAAAGCGCGAATCCGTCGGCCGCCCGAACGCGGCCGATCCGGCAAAAGGCCCGCCTCGCGCGTAATGCCGTTCAGTTAAGCAGCTGAACGGCATTTTTTATTTTAGGGAAGGATTGGTTGTAAACGCTGCGCTGAGAT
>NZ_LOWY01000052.1:0-543 GCF_001524185.1 Burkholderia sp. FL-7-2-10-S1-D7
GGTGCGCTGGGTAACGTGGGTGGCGGTGCGAACCCGCTGGCGCCGGTTCAAGGCGTCGTCGATCAAGTGACGGGCGCCCTCGGCGGTGGCAACCCGGCTGGTGCATTGACCGGTGCGCTGGGCACGGTGACGGGTGCACTGGGTAACGTGGGTGGCGGTGCGAACCCGCTGGCGCCGGTTCAGGGCGTCGTCAATCAAGTGACGGGTGCGCTCGGCGGCGGCAACCCGGCTGGTGTATTGACCGGTGCCCTCGGCACGGTGACGGGTGCATTGGGTAAATCAAGTGACGGGTGCGCTCGGCGGCGGCAACCCGGCTGGTGTATTGACCGGTGCCCTCGGCACGGTGACGGGTGCATTGGGTAACGTGGGTGGCGGCGCAAACCCGCTGGCGCCGGTTCAAGGTGTCGTCAATCAAGTGACGGGCGCGCTCGGCGGCGGCAACCCGGCAGGTGCGCTGACCGGTGCACTGGGCACGGTGACGGGTGCGCTGGGTAACGTGGGTGGCGGTGCGAACCCGCTGGCCCCGGTTCAAGGCGTCGTCAA
>NZ_LOWY01000053.1:0-564 GCF_001524185.1 Burkholderia sp. FL-7-2-10-S1-D7
ACGCACACGTGCGTCGTATCGTACTGCGGACCGACGGCAACCGTGGGCGCGACGGCGGGCGGCACCGGCGGTTTCGCAAAAGTGCCCGGGGCGACGGCGAGGCCGCCCGCGATCATCGCGGTAAGCAGCACTGAACGAATGGGTTTCATTAAGCGTGTCCTGATTGTTGCATCGTCATCGAATGGAGCGACCGTCGCCGGTGGGTTACCGCACATCGTCGAGCACGGTCGCCAGCACTAGTGCCGCGATCAGCCCGAGATGCTCGAAAAAGCTGTTGAGCGCCATCAAATGTTCGGCGCCCGAGCGGTTCCAGAAATCGTTCGCCACGACCATCGCGACGAGCGTCAGCATGCCGAGACTGCCGGCGCCGAGCCACGTGAAGCGGCGAAACACCACGCAGAGCGAACCACCGATCTCGACGACGATCGCCAGCGCAGCCCACAGCGCGGCCGGATGCAGGCCGAAATGCGCCTGCTCGGCCACCGCGTCGTCGAAATGCATCGCCTTGTTGATCCCGCCGATCAGAAACGCGGAAACGAGTGCAAGCCGTACCAGCGCACCGAC
>NZ_LOWY01000054.1:0-37668 GCF_001524185.1 Burkholderia sp. FL-7-2-10-S1-D7
CTAGGACATCACCCTTTCACGGTGAGTACAGGGGTTCGAATCCCCTAGGGGACGCCAGATTCAGCGGCGTTTCGTAGAAGAGAAGTGTCGGCAGGAAGTAACCGACGCCTGCCAGGCAAGAAGCAAGACTGGAGCGGTAGTTCAGTCGGTTAGAATACCGGCCTGTCACGCCGGGGGTCGCGGGTTCGAGTCCCGTCCGCTCCGCCAGAAAATGAAAAAGCCCGCCTCGTGCGGGCTTTTTCATTTGCGTTTCCGTTCGTGCCCGCTTGCGGGCGCGTGATGGCGGAGTGGATGAAGCCGCCTGCGCGGCTTCCGGCGGGACTCGAAGGGCTGCGCGTGCTCGCGCAGCCGCGGCCTGCGGGATGTAGGCGAGTCCCATCCGCTCCGCCAGAAAATGAAAAAGCCCGCCTCGTGCGGGCTTTTTCATTTGCATCGCCGATCCGCGCGTCTCTACGAGAAATTCGCGATTGCATCCGCCCGCGGCTGCGCTATCGTGGCGGGATGCGTACTTGACCCTCGCGCGATGCTCGATCCGACCGACCTGCGATTGCTGTATCAGCTCCGGCCAGCGGAGCCTGGCGATTTTCCCTTTGCCGAGGCGCTCACGCACGGCAACATGGGCGGCTATTACAAGCGCCATGGCCTCGTCTGGCGCAGCGATCTGTTCTATGCGAGCTGGCGCGAATCCGAAAACTTCATCCTGGAAGCCGACGGCGAACGCATCGGCGTGCTGCGCGTGACCGAGGAGGGCGATTCGCTGCACATCCGCGACGTGCAGATCGCAGCCGGCCATCGCGGGCAGGGTGCGGGCACCTACATGCTCGACATGTCGCATCGCTGGGCGCGCGCCCGCGGGCTGCACGAACTGCAGTTGCGCGTGTTCGTCGACAATCCGGCCGCGAAGCTCTACCAGCGCATGGGGTACCGCGTCACCGGGCCCAGGCTGGCGCAGCTCGGGTCGATCCGCCATATGGTGCGCGCAGTCTGAATGCGTAACGGCACAAGGCCGGAGGCAACCTGGCGACGGTCAGCGTGCAGTGCCGATCGCGTCGTCGTCGGGGATGTCGTCGGTGGCAATGCCGTCTTCCGGGCCGCGATGCTCGTAGCCGCGCAGCATGAATGCGCGCGGGCTTTCACCGAACGCGCGCCGGAACATCGCCGAAAACGCGCTCTGACTCTGGTAGCCAAGCTCCCGCGCGATATGTGACAGAGGACGCCCCTGGTTCAACAGTGGAATCGCGCGCGCGAGCAGCGCCTGCTGCCGCCACTGCGAAAAACTCACGCCCAGTTCCTGCTTGAACAGCCGCGAAATCGTGCGCGTGCTCGCGCCGACCTCACCCGCCCAGTGTTCGAGCGATTCCGCGTGCGCGGGTTGCGCGAGCACCGACTCGCACAGCAGGCGCAGCCGTTTCTCCTCGGGCATCGGAACCGCGAGCGGCAGCGGTTCGGCGCGGCTCAGTTCGTCGAGCACGAGCCCGCACAGCAGCCGTTCGCGTTCGCCGCTCAGGTCGCGCGCGTCGAGTGCGACGATCAGTTCGCGCAGCAAGCCCGTCACCTCGACGACCCGGCATGCGTCGAGCCCGTCCGGCACGACCGATTCGTCGATATACAGCGTGCGCAAGTACGCTTCCTCGACGATCACGACCTCGTGCGTGATGTTCGGCGGCACCCAGATCGCTCGGGAAGGCGGCACCATCCAGGTCGTCCCGGTCGTCGCGACGCGCAGCACGCCGCGCGACGCATACGCAAGTTGCGCCCACGCGTGCGTGTGCAGCGGGATCCGGCGGCCGGCATCCACCTGCCGCGCCCGTACGCGCATCGGGTGGACGCGGGTCGGCGCGAACTCGGGCGGGATGTCGATGACGTCGTAGGGATTCGATGCGTCGGGTTGGGCGGGCGGATTCATGGACGATTCGGTCGGCTCGGCGGCGATGCCGTCATTTTAGAAGGCGCCGCGCAGGCGCATGCGGCGGTTTTTCCGCCGATAATGCACCGTTCAAATGAACTTTGTATGGGGCCGCACGCGTTCCGGCCGACGCAATCCGGGTACCGGGCCAGCGCGCCGCGTCGTGCCGAAAAGAACCATCGGGCCGCCGGCGCGGTCTATCGATGCGGGCGCGTCCTCGCGCGAGCGGCGCCCCGGCGGTGCCGGCGCCCGCGGCGCGGCCGCGACGGCCCGGCACGGCAACACCTGAATCGAAGAGGAGAACCACGATGCGCTACGTATTCGTCTACGGCACGTTGAGAGCGGGAGAGGCCAATGACATCGGCCATGCGGCCGCGCGGCACGGGATCGCCGCGCCGACGCTGCTCGGTGCGGCCGCGCTGCCGGGCGAACTGTACGATTTCGGCACGTATCCGGGCATGGTCGCCGGGCCGGCCGGCCAGTCGCTCGTATGGGGCGACGTCTACGAGATCGACGAGCAACTGGTGCCCGTGCTCGACGAGATCGAGCGCGTCTATCCGGGCGTCGACACGCTGTTCCGGCAGGAGCCGGTGACCGTCGAGCTCGGCGGCCGTGCGTATGCGTGCGTCTACTATCCGGTCGCCGCGCATGCGGCAGCCGACCGTCCGCGCATTGCGTCGGGCGATTGGGTTCAGCACCGGCGCGAGCGGGAAGCCGCCTGAGCGTCCGCGCGGCGAACGGCAGCACGGCAAAAATGAAAAGCGCCCCGCGGGGCGCTTTTTTCATGCCGCCGTGTCGCGCGACCGGCGGCGGGCAGGACGGGGCGAGCAGGTCGACCCGGTCAGCGTCGTCAGATTTCCTCGTACAGCGGCAGCGTCAGGAATTCGGTGAAGCCTTCCGACGTCGACATCTGCTCGAAGATCGCCGCGGCACGCTCGTACGGCTGCGTGTTGCCGCCGACCGAACGCTTCACGTTCTCAAGCTCGGCCTTCGCGAATTCGCGTACGAGCTCGGCCGTGACCTTGCGGCCGTCGTCGAGCACGCCCTTCGGCGAGCGGATCCACTGCCATACCTGCGAGCGGGAGATCTCGGCGGTCGCCGCGTCTTCCATCAGGTTGTGGATCGGCACGCAGCCGTTGCCGTCGAGCCAGGCGCCGAGATAGTGGATGCCGACGTTGATGTTGTTGCGCAGGCCGGCTTCGGTGATCGGTGCTTCAGGCTGGAAGTCGAGCAGGTTCCTGCCTTCGATCTGGACGTCGTCACGCTGCTTCTCGATCTGGTTCGGCCGGTCGCCGAGCACCTTGACGAATTCTTCCATCGCGATCGGCACGAGGCCCGGATGCGCGACCCAGCCGCCGTCGTAGCCATCGGTCGCGTCGCGCTGCTTGTCCGAGCGCACGCCGCCCATCGCCTTGTCGTTCGCTTCCGGATCGTTCTTGATCGGAATCAGCGCGCTCATCCCGCCGATCGCCGGCGCGTTACGCTTGTGACAGGTCTTCAGCAGCAGCAGCGCGTACGCCCGCATGAACGGCACCGTCATCGTGATCTTCGAGCGGTCGGCCAGGCAGAAGTCGCGGTCGTTCTTGAACTTCTTGATCGCCGAGAAGATGTAGTCCCAGCGGCCGGCGTTCAGGCCCGAGCTGTGTTCGCGCAGTTCGTACAGGATCTCGTCCATCTCGAATGCCGCGAGGATCGTTTCGATCAGCACCGTCGCGCGGATCGTGCCGCGCGGCACGCCGACAGCCTCCTGTGCGGCGACGAAGACGTCGTTCCACAGGCGCGCCTCGAGATGGCTTTCCATCTTCGGCAGATAGAAGTACGGGCCCGAGCCGCGTGCGATCAGTTCCTTCGCGTTGTGGAACAGGAACAGCGCGAAATCGAAGATGCCGCCGGACACGCGCTGGCCGTCGACCGTCACGTGCTTCTCGTCGAGGTGCCAGCCGCGCGGACGCACGATCAGCGTCGCGACCTTGTCGTTCAGCCGGTACGACTTGCCGTTCTGCTCGAGCGAAATCGTGCGGCGCACGGCGTCCTTCAGGTTGATCTGGCCGTCGATCTGGTTCGTCCAGTTCGGCGCGTTCGAATCCTCGAAGTCCGTCATGTACGAATCGGCGCCGGAGTTCAGCGCGTTGATGATCATCTTGCGCTCGACGGGGCCGGTGATCTCGACACGGCGGCATTGCAGGTCGGCCGGCAGCGGCGCGACCTTCCAGTCGCCTTCGCGGATCGCCTTCGTCTCGGCCAGGAAATCGGGGCGTTCGCCGGCGTCGAGGCGCTTGGTGCGCTCGACGCGGGCCTGCAGCAGTGCCTGGCGGCGCGGCTCGAACGCGCGGTGCAGCGCCGCGACGAGTGCCAGCGCTTCAGGCGTCAGGATCGCTTCGTAACCCGGCTTGATTTCGCCGGTGATCGCCATGCCTTGCGGCAGCGTGATCGGGGTGCTCATGAGTCTCATCTCCTTGGTCGGTCAGTTGCGGTTTCGGTGAAGGGGGAAGGCGGCAGCGCCGCGAACGTCATGCGCCCGGGCCGGGGCGCGCGCGGTTCGCGGGTCTGCCGGACGGAGCCGGGGTGGCGAGGAATGCGAGCAGGTCGGCCATGCCGCTGCCGGTGCCGTCGAGCGGTACGCCGAGTTCCTCGGCGGCCGCGCCCGTGCGGTTGAGCCAGAACGTCGTGTAGCCGAACCAGCCGGCCCCCGCGACGTCCCAGGCGTTCGACGACACGAACACGATGTCGCGCGGATTCGCGCCGAACGCGGCTGTGCCAAGCGCATACACGACCGGGCTCGGCTTGTACGCGCGCACGGCGTCGGCCGACAGCACGCGATCGAACAGGCCGGTCATGCCGGCGCTCTTGATCGCGATGTCGAGCATCTCCGGGTTGCCGTTCGACAGGATCGCGAGCGGCGGGCGAGGTTCGAGCGCGCGCAGCTTGCGCAGCGCGGGCACCGTGTCGGGATAGGTGGACAGGCACGCGTATTCGTCCATCAGCCGCTTCTCGGCCGCGCTGTTCAGCGCGAGGCCGAGCACGCGCGCGGCGAACCGCAGCGCGTCGAGCGTGATGTCGCGGAACGGGCGATAGCGGGCGCCGGACGGATCGGCGAGCGTGCGCAACTGCGAATATTCGATTTGCTTGCGTCGCCACAGCTGCGACAACCGCTCCCCGTGACCGGGAAACATCTGCTCTGCCGCGGCCACGACCGCATGCACGTCGAACAACGTACCGAATGCGTCGAAGAGGATTGCGTCGGGAGAGGAGAGTGTCGTTGTGGCCGACATAGCCTTGCGCTCCAGTTTCAGAGGTCGGATCGATTCTATTCGTGATGGCAGATGCTAAAAAAGACGCTAATCATCACTTGATCTTTTACTTTCATATACATAATCTTGACCGCTCAAGCTATTTGAAGGGCGGGAGCGCTGCCCTGGCGAGTCATGGACCGGTTCAAACAGATCGAAACGTTCGCCGCGGTCGCGGCGAAGGGCAGCCTGTCGGCGGCGGCGCATGCGGAAGGCGTCGCGCCGGCGATCATCGGCCGCCGCCTCGACGCGCTCGAGGAGCGGCTCGGCGTCAAGCTGCTGGTGCGCACGACGCGCAAGCTCACACTGACCTTCGAGGGGTCGGCCTTCCTCGAGGATTGCCAGCGGATCATCAACGACATGCAGAACGCGGAGGCGAGCGTGTCCGCGGGCGGCGTGAAGGCGAGCGGCCACCTGCGCATTTCCGCGCCGGCCGGTTTCGGCCGGCGCCACGTCGCGCCGCTCGTGCCCGAATTCAGTGGCGCGCATCCGGACGTGTCGGTCACGCTCGACCTCTCCGACCGGATGGTCGATCTCGTCAACGAAGGGTTTGATTGCGCGGTGCGGCTCGGCGAGTTGCCCGATTCGTCGCTGGTGTCGCTGAAGCTCGGCGAGAACCGGCGCGTGTGCGTCGCGTCCCCCGCGTATCTCGCGCGACGCGGCACGCCGGCCACGCTCGCGGAACTCGCGCGCCACAACTGCCTCGCGCTGGCCGCGAACGCGAACCAGCAACGCGGCTGGGTGTTCCAGGAGGACGACAAGGTCGTGTCGATCCGCGTGAACGGCACGATGGAATGCTCGGACGGCGCCGTGCTGCACGAGTGGTGCCTTGCCGGCCACGGTCTGGCATGGCGATCGTGGTGGGAGGTCGGCGACGACATCGCGGCCGGCCGCCTCGTCAGCGTGCTCGACGCATTCGCGGCGCCGCCGATCGGCATCCACGCGGTGTTTCCTCAGCGCCGCCACCTGCCGCTGCGCGTGCGCCTGTTTCTCGATTACCTGAAACATACTTACGAACGGCCCGGGTATTGGGGCGAGTAGGGCGCACCCGTCCGCGCGTTTCCGATATGAGGGCGAACCCGCTGCCGGCGCCGGTCGCCCGGTTTCGCGCACTACAATCGAAACTGGCATGCGCGACGCGCCCGGGCCGGCCCGCATGGGTTCGTGGCGCGCGCGGTGCGTCTGACGCAGGAGGGCGCGATGTTCCGGCACATCCTCGTTCCAACCGACGGTTCCGAGCTGTCGCAGAAGGCGATCGACGGCGCGATCGATCTGGCGCGCGCGGTCGGCGCGCAGGTCACGGCCTACGCGTGCCTGCCGCAGTATCCGTACTCGCCGTTTTCCGAAGTGATCATCGAGCCGCCCGCCGATTTCCGGGCGCGCAGCGAGCGCGAGGCGCGCGCGCACCTGGACGACGTGCAGGCGGCCGCGAAGGCAGCGGGCGTCGTCTGCGACAGCTGGACCAGCGTGCACCCCTCGCCGTACCTCGGCATCATCGAGGCGGCCGAACGCGGCGGCTGCGACGTGATCTTCATGGCGTCGCACGGACGCCGCGGGCTCGGCAGTCTGCTGATCGGCAGCGAAACGCAGCGCGTGCTGACCCATACGAAAATTCCAGTGATCGTCTATCGGTAGACGCGGCGCCGTGAATGGCCGCGCGGGCGGCGGCACGGCAGCACCGCTGAAAAAAGGCGCGCCGGACGAAGCCGGCGCGCGTCGTTGCTGGCGGCCGCAGGCCGCGCGGCGGGTCGCACGGGTCACCGCGCGCCTGCCGTCTCCTCCCTGATTGTTGTCCCGTGCAGCCGATGCCGCGCCGTCGCGTGACGGGCGGGCAACGGCGTGACGCTTTCTTTCGCGCGTTATGCGACCTTCTTGCCGTCGAAGAACTGTTCGTCTTCGGTCGAGCCGTGCAGCGCGGTCGTGGAGGCTTCGCGCTCGACCGTCTGCGTGACGGCGTCGAAGTAGCCGGTGCCGACTTCGCGCTGGTGCTTGACGGCCGTGAAGCCCTTGTCCGCCGCGGCGAACTCGGCCTGCTGCAGTTCGACGAACGCGCTCATCTGCGTGCGGGCATAGCCGTGCGCGAGGTTGAACATCGAGTAGTTCAGCGCATGGAAGCCGGCCAGCGTGATGAACTGGAACTTGTAGCCCATCGCGCCGAGTTCCTTCTGGAACTTCGCGATCGTCGCGTCGTCGAGGTTCTTCTTCCAGTTGAACGACGGCGAACAGTTGTACGACAGCATCTTGCCCGGGAACTGCTTGTGGATCGCTTCCGCGAATTTCTTCGCGTACTCCAGATCCGGCTTGCCCGTTTCGCACCAGACGAGGTCGGCGTACGGCGCATACGCGAGGCCGCGCGAGATCGCCTGCTCGATGCCCGGCTTCGTGCGGAAGAAGCCTTCGACCGTGCGCTCGCCCGTCAGGAACGGCTTGTCGTTGTCGTCGATGTCGGACGTGATCAGGTCCGCCGCTTCCGCGTCGGTCCGCGCGACCAGCACGGTCGGCGTGCCCATCACGTCCGCCGCGAGACGCGCCGCCGTGAGCTTCGCGACCGCTTCGCGCGTCGGCACGAGCACCTTGCCGCCCATGTGGCCGCACTTCTTCACCGACGCGAGCTGGTCCTCGAAGTGGACGCCCGATGCGCCTGCCTCGATCATGGCCTTCATCAGTTCGAACGCGTTCAGCACGCCGCCGAAGCCGGCTTCCGCATCGGCCACGATCGGCGCGAAGAAGTCCACGTAGCCTTCGTCGCCCGGGTTCTTGCCTTCGGACCACTGAATCTGGTCGGCACGCGTCAGCGTGTTGTTGATGCGCTTGACGACGAGCGGCACCGAGTTCGCCGGGTACAGCGACTGGTCCGGGTACATTTCGCCCGCGACGTTCGCGTCGCCGGCCACCTGCCAGCCGGACAGGTAGATTGCCTTCAGGCCGGCCTTCACCTGCTGCATCGCCTGATTGCCGGTCAGCGCGCCGAGCGCGTTGACGAACGGCTCTTCGTTGATGAGGCTCCACAGCTTTTCCGCGCCGCGCTTGGCCAGCGTGTGCTCGACGGCGATCGAGCCGCGCAGGCGAACCACGTCCTCAGCCGTGTAGCTGCGCTTGATGCCCTTCCAGCGCGGATCGGTTTCCCATTGCGTTTGCAGTTCCTGTGCCTGTTTCTGTCGCGACATGATGAGCTCCTTGATGCGGTGTGTTGCCAGATCGTCGAATCGGAAGGTACGGATGCCGTTCTCGAAACGGGGGCAGGGTGCGTGCCGTTCCGGGAAGTCTTGTATAAGAGTGTAGGCAAACCGACCGGAGCGAAACAGGGGTTGGCTCAAGAAGCGTCAAACTTTTTAATTCTTATTAATCAATGCCTTGCGAGTTTGATTTTGCAATGAGAAACGATTTTTCCCATCTCGCAATCGTAAGGTTGTGCTGCGCAGCATGATTTTTTACGACGCAAAAAAAATTTTCGCATCGTGAAATTTGGCGTCGGACGAAAAAAAACCGGCGCGGGTGCGCCGGTCTGCCGGATGGGCGGGGCGGCGCAGGGCCGCCCGGGCGTGCTTACGACGCCGAATTGCTGCGACGCGGGCCGCTGCTGCGCTGGCCGTCGCGACGCGGGCCGCCGTCACGGCTGCCGCCGGGCTTGCCGCTCCAGCCGCCGCCATTGCCGCCGCCGTAGCTGCGGCCGTTGCCGCCATGACCGCCGCCCGGCTTGCCGCCGAAACGACGACCGCCGTTACCGCCGCCCGGACGGCCGCGGCCGCCAGTGCCGCGATCGTTGCGCAGGGGTGCCTTGCGCGGCTCGAAGCCTTCGATCACGTTGACCGGCAGCGGCGAGCGCACGAAGCGCTCGATGCGCTTGAGCGCGCCTTGTTCGGCGTGGTGCACGAGGCTCACCGCGGTGCCCGAACGGCCGGCACGGCCCGTACGGCCGATACGGTGCACGTAGTCTTCCGCGAACTTCGGCAGGTCGTAGTTGAACACGTGCGTGATGCCCGGGATGTCGATGCCGCGGGCCGCGACGTCGGTCGCGACCAGCACGCGCACGCGACGCTCGCGCAGCGCACGGATGGTGCGGTTGCGTGCGCCCTGCGGCAGGTCGCCGTGCAGCGCGGCCGACTGGAAGCCGGCGTCGGCGAGACGGCCGGCGAGCTGGTCGGCGTCGATCTTGGTCGCCGTGAAGATGATCGCCTGGTCGAGCGCGTCGTCGCGCAGCAGGTGATCGAGCAGGCGATCCTTGTGGTCGCGGTCGTCGACGTAGTGCACGGTCTGCGCGATGTTCGCGCGCGACTCGAGGCGCTGCTGGATCTCGATGCGCTCCGGATCCTTCAACAGGCGGCTCGTCAGCGAACCGATCTTGCCGTCGAGCGTGGCCGAGAACAGCATCGTCTGGCGCGTCGCGGGCGTCGCGGCGACGATCGTTTCGATGTCGTCGATGAAGCCCATGTCGAGCATGCGGTCGGCTTCGTCGAGCACGAGCATCTTCAGCTCGGACAGGTCGATACGGCCGCGCTCGAGGTGGTCGAGCAGGCGGCCCGGCGTGGCGACCAGGATTTCGGGGTTCTTCGCGAGCAGCATCAGCTGCTGGCCGTAGGCGACGCCGCCGAGGATGCTGACCGTGCGCAGGCGCTTCAGGTGCTTGCCGTAGGTCGACGCGGCCGTGGTGACCTGCATCGCGAGTTCACGGGTCGGCGTCAGCACGAGCAGGCCCGGGCGGGCGACAGGTTGCGGGCGGCGCGCACGGCGGTCGCCCTGGCTCGGTTCGCGCGGCGCGCGCGGTTGCTGCGCCAGCGTCTTCTGGAGCTGCGCGAAGCGTTCGATCGCGGGCAGCATGAATGCGGCCGTCTTGCCCGAACCGGTCGGGCTCGACACCAGCAGGTCGCGGCCGGCGATGCCGGCCGGAATCGCGCGCTGCTGGACCGGCGTCGGCTTCACATAGCCGGCGGCCTGCAGCGCGGAGACGATCTCCGGCGACAACCCGAGCGACGCGAAGCTCGGCTCGTCCGACGCCGGTTCGACCGCGGCCGGTGCGGCGGCGTCGTCGAGACCGAGCGCCTGGTCGGCGATCGCGTTGAGCGGGCTGGAGTTGATGCTCGAAGTCATAACAATCCTTGAAACACAGTGGGTGAAACGTCGGCGCCAATCGCGCATACCCAAGTCGTCGGATTCAGCGAGCAAATCGGGAAACGGGTGCAATCCGCCGAACAGTCGGCGGATGAGGCATTAGAAGCTGTTTTGGGTGCGGCGCGCTTCTGGAGCGGGGCCGCCAGCCTGATAAGTGACGACCGCGAGGGTCGAAGCAGGAGGGGACAGGTTCTAAACCGGATTGGAGCTTAACGCTACGAGGCGTCGGGCCGGAACGGCATGCGAGCCGAGCGCGGGGATGACGCAGGCCGCATTATAAAGAGATTTGCTGCGCTGCGCCACTGATTTGATTGCTTATTGCGACGGACGTGGTTCGGTCAGGAAGCCGTGCCGTTCTTCAGCGATTCGACGAGTTCGATGTACTGCTGCTTCGCCGCATCCTGGCTCGTGCCTTTCAGCGCTTCCCACGCGTCGTACTTGTACTTGCCGACGATGTCGGTGAAGCCCGGCTTGTCGCCGTGCGCGTCGCCGTCTGTGGCCTGCTTGAAGAGCGCATACAGGCGCAGCAGGGTCAGGTTGCCCGGCCGTTCCGTCAGTTGCTTGACGTCGATCTGGGCCTGGTCGAATTGGGCGGCGAGTTCACTCATTGTGTGTCTCCGTAAGGGTTTCAGGTCGGGCGATCTTAACAAGCGGACCGCCGCGCGGGGTCGAGCGATCCTTCCAAACCGCCGCCGGCGCCGAACGCGTGCACAGATCGGGCCCGATCGCCCGTGGGGACGGGGCGCCGCATTACAATGTCGCCCATGACGCAAACAGTGCTCCTCGCCATCGATACGTCGACCGAATACTGCTCGGTCGCGCTGCTGCGCTCGGCTCCGGCCGATGACGCCGTTTCCACCCCGCAAACCTGGGTCCGCCACGAGCTGACGGGCGCCGTGTCGAGCACGCGCGTGCTGCCGGCCATCCAGGAACTCTTTGCCGAATCGGGCCTCACGCTGGCCGATTGCGACGCGATCGCGTTCGGCGCGGGCCCCGGCTCGTTTACCGGGCTGCGTACCGCGACCGGCATTACCCAGGGTCTCGCGTTCGGGTGCGGGCTGCCGGTCGTGCCGGTCAGCACGCTGCTCGCGTGCGCCGAGCATGCGCGGCTGCGCGCGCCCGGCACGACGCGCGTGCTGGCCGCGCTCGACGCGCGAATGGACGAAGCATACTGGGCCGACTTCGCGTGGGACGACCAGGCGGGCGACTGGCGCACGCTGCATCCTGCATCGCTCGATGCGCCGGGTGCCGTCGGCGTGCCCGACGCGCCGTTCACGCTCGCCGGCAATGCGGCGGCCGCATTCGGCACGCAGTTGCCGGCCGCGGCCGCCGCGGCCGTGATCGACGGCGAAGCGTTGCCGCATGCGCTGGCGGTCGCGCATGCCGCGCTGCGGGCGTTCCGCGCCGGCCGTACGGTGCCGGCCGACCAGGCTGCACCGGAGTACGTGCGCGACAAGGTCGCGCAGACCACCGCCGAGCGCATCGCGGCCCGCGCCGCGCAGACGGGCGGAGAGAAAGGATGACGGGCGTATTGTTGAGCGACCGCTATCTGTCGCCGATGACGGATACCGATCTCGACGAAGTCGTCGCGATCGAGCAGGTCGCGTACGAATTCCCGTGGAGCCGCGGCAATTTCGAGGATTCGCTGCGCAACGGCTATTTCGGCGTGTGCCTGCGGCACGTGACGGGCGCGCTCGTCGGCTATTGCGTGCTGATGCCGGTCATCGACGAGATGCACCTGCTGAACCTGTGCGTCGCCCCGGCGGCCCAGCAGTCGGGCGCGGGCCTCGCGCTGCTGCGCGAAGCCGTGCGCATCTCGCGCGCCGAACGGCTCGACGGCGTGCTGCTCGAGGTGCGGCCGTCCAATCTGCGCGCGATCCATCTGTACGAGCGTTTCGGCTTCGTGACGATCGGCCGGCGCAAGAACTACTATCCGGCGCGGCATCGCAGCCGGGAGGACGCGATCGTGATGCGTCTGACGCTGAACAAGGACGAAGGGGACGCGCATGGCGTGGGCTGAAGCAGCGCTCGAGGAAATGGGGCTCGCGCAAATATGGGTGCGGCGCGGGCAGCGTGCGCAAAGCGATGAAGCGGGCGCAACGCCGGCGGCCGGGTCCGGCGCGGCGGACGACGTGTCCGCCGTTGCGACCGCAACCGTCGCGGCCACGCCACGGCCGGTCGCGGAGCAGTCTCGCGACACGCAGCCGCCTGCGCCGCGTGCATTCGCACGTGACGATACGCCGCCGGTCGGCGCAACCGCACGCGATGCGGCACCGGCGGGCGAAGCCGGTTCGGCCGCACGCGTCGCGAGCGATGACGACCGCGCGTCCACCACGCCCGCACCGGCCGCTGCCGCGGACGACATGCCGCCCGTCACCGAAGACGATTTCGCCTGGTTCGACGCGGCGCCCCCCGGCGATCCGCTGCCGCCGGCCGAAGCGCGTCCCGCCGCAACCCCGGTGGCGATGCTCGACTGGGATGCGCTGGCTGCACGCGTCGCCGGCTGCACGAGCTGCCGCCTGTGCGAGAAGCGCACCAATACCGTATTCGGTGTCGGCGATCGAGAAGCGGACTGGATGCTGATCGGCGAGGCGCCCGGCGAGAACGAGGACAAGCAGGGTGAGCCGTTCGTCGGCCAGGCCGGCAAGCTGCTCGACAACATGCTGCAGTCGCTCGCGCTCAAGCGCGGCGATAACGTCTACATCGCGAACGTGATCAAGTGCCGCCCGCCGGGCAACCGCAATCCGGAACCGGATGAGGTCGCGCGCTGCGAGCCGTACCTGCAGCGCCAGGTCGCGCTCGTGAAGCCGAAGCTGATCGTCGCGCTCGGCCGCTTCGCCGCGCAGACGCTGCTGAAGACGGACGCGAGCATTGCCTCGCTGCGCGGCCGCGTGCACACGTATGAAGGCGTGCCGGTGATCGTTACCTATCACCCTGCGTACCTGCTGCGCAGTCTGCAGGACAAGTCGAAGGCGTGGGCCGACCTGTGCCTGGCGCGCGATACGTTCCGGCAGGCGGAGGGTGTCGACGCGAACGGGCCGGCCGGACAATGACGCCCGGCGCGGCGTTCGCGTTCGTCGATACGCTGCACGATGCCGCGGTCCGCGATCTGGGCTGGCTCCTCGCGAGCCCGAGCCTGCTTACCGCGGCGCCCGGCGCGCCGCTCGCACATCCGTGGTCGGACGCGGTCGAGCGGGTGGCCGTCGAAGCGTGGCTCGTCGCGCTCGATGCCGCGCCCGACCGGCTGCACCGCGCGCTCGACGCGCTACGGCCCGTGCGGCTCGGCCGCTATGCCGAATGCCTGCTCGAGTATTTCCTCACGCACGGGCCGTCGCTGCGGCTCGTCGCCGCCAATCTGCCGCTGCGCAGCAACGGCAAGACGCTCGGCGAAGTCGATTTCCTCGTCGATGCGCCGGGAGGGCAGCGCCTGCACTGGGAACTCGCGGTGAAGTGCTATCTATGCGCGCCGGTGGACGGCGACGCATCGCTCGCGGATTTCGTCGGGCCGAATCTCGTCGATCGCCTCGACCGCAAGCGCAGCCGGTTGCTCGAGCATCAGTTGCGCCTGAGCGATCGCCACGGGTTCGCACTGCTCGGCTACGGCGCGCCGTCCGATGCGCAGATGTTCATCAAGGGCTGGCTGTTCTATCCGCACGGCGTGCCGCTGCCGCCGGTGGCCGCGGAAATCGCGGCCGATCATCCGCGTGGGTTCTGGCTCACGCATGCGCAGTGGCCGGCCTGGGCGGCCGCGCAACCCGACGGTGCGGCGTGGAACGTGCTGCCGCGGCTGGCGTGGCTCGCGCCGCGGCGGGTGGCGCCCGACGCCGCGCCCGAACCGCTGGCGCAGTCGCTCGAGCTACCGTCCGTATTGACGGCGCGCCAGGCGCCTGCGCTGATCGGCGTGCATCGACAGGACGGCGACGGCGTATGGCGGGAGACGGCGCGCGGCTTCATCGTCCCGGACGACTGGCCGGCGCGTGCGCGGGCGTTCGCCGCGCAGGACCACTGACGCTGCGTCAGCCGGCGCTTACCACCAACGATGGAAGTGATGGACGGGGCCGACGCCGTGGCCGACGTCGAGCTGGCCGCTCGCGGCAATCGCGCCTGTCAGATAGACCTTCGCTTCGCGCACCGCGCTCTCGAGATCGGGCTGTTGCGGCAGCAGCGCGGCGATCGCCGACGACAGCGTGCAGCCGGTGCCGTGCGTGTTGCTGACCGGCACGCGTGCGCCGTCGAGCCGCACGGTGCGTGTCGCTTCGACGAGCCAGTCAGGGCTCGCGGCCGCGTCAGGCAGGTGGCCGCCTTTCATCAGCACGGCGCGCGCGCCCGTCTGCAGCAAGGCCCGGCCTTGCCGGACCATGTCGTTTTCGGTGGTTGCGGGCACATCGTTCAGCAGCGCGGCCGCTTCGGGCAGGTTCGGCGTCACGACCGTCGCGAGCGGCAGCAGCACATCGCGCAACGCGTCGACGGCATCGGGCGCGAGCAGCGCGTGCGAGCTCTTCGAGATCATCACCGTGTCGAGCACGACGAAGCGCGGTGCGTAACGGCGCAGCGCATCGGCGACCGCGTGCACGATCGCCGCATTCGCGAGCATCCCGATCTTGACCGCATCGATGCGGATATCGCTGAACACCGCGTCGAGTTGCGCGGTCACGAACGCTGCGTCCGGCGCATGCACGCCGGTCACGCCGCACGTGTTCTGCGCGGTCAGCGCGGTGATCACGCTCGCGCCATACGCGCCGAGCGCGGAAAAGGTCTTCAGGTCGGCCTGGATGCCTGCGCCGCCGCCCGAATCGGAGCCGGCGATCGTCAGGATGTTGGGTATCGGGTGCGTCATCGGGGCAACGCGCCGGTTCGAAGACCGGCGCCGGCGGACGGAAACGGGAAGTGTAGCGTCAGTGCCGCGATTCGCCGATCAGCGCGACCGAGTCGAACTGGCGCTGGTTCGCCTGATGGCGGCGCATCACGAGCCACATCGTCAGGCACACGAACGTGCCGAACAGCACGATCACGACGCCGACCGGCACGTCGAGCCACACGAGCACCGCATACAGGCACAGCATCACGAGCACGGACAGGTTCTCGTTGAAGTTCTGCACCGCGATCGAGTGGCCGGCCGACAGCAGCACGTGGCCGCGATGTTGCAGCAACGCGTTCATCGGAACGACGAAGTAGCCGGACAACGCACCGACCCCGATCAGGAAGATGTACGCGACGATCAGGTAGACGGGCATGCGCAGATGGCCGAAGTGCACGGCCCAGTGCGGCGGGAACAGGTCGCGCGTGTAGAACGCCATCAACATCACCGCGATGCCCATGATGATGCCGACGGGCAGCACGGTCAGCGACTTCTTCAGCGGGATCCGGGCGGCGGCGGCGATTGCGCCGGCCGCGACGCCGACCGCGACCACGGCCTGCAGGATCGCGCCTTCCGACAGCGACATGCCGAGCGACACTTCAGCCCACTTCAGCACGATGAACTGCAGCGTCGCGCCGGCGCCCCAGAACAGCGTCGTGACCGCCAGCGAGATCTGGCCGAGCTTGTCGCGCCACAGCACCATGAAGCAGTCGGCGAAATCCGTGAGGAGCTTGACCGGGCCGCGTTCCTGCTTCGGATAGCGGGCGCCGGTATCGGGAATGCGCAGGTTGAACAGCGCGGCGATCACGTAGATCGCCATGATGATCGCCATCGCCGCTTCGGCAGGGGTGGCGATCCAGGCTGGCGTGTGGGCGATCACGTGCGATGCGATGTGCGGGCTGATCAGCGCGCCGCCGAGCACGGTGCCGAGGATGATCGAGCTGACGGTCGTGCCTTCGATCCAGCCGTTCGCGGCGACGAGCCTGTCGGCCGGCAGCAGCTCGGTCAGAATGCCGTATTTCGCGGGCGAGTAGGCCGCGGCGCCGAATCCGACGATCCCGTATGCGATCAGCGGATGAGCGCCGAACAACATGATCATGCAGCCGACCACCTTGATCGAGTTGGTGATGAACATCACACGGCCCTTCGGGCGCGAGTCGGCGAACGCACCGACATACGCCGCCAGTACCACGTAGGACAACACGAAGAACAGCTTGAGCAGCGGTGTCATCCAGTTGGGGGCGTGGAGGTCTTTCAGCAGGGCGATGGCGGCGATGAGAAGCGCATTGTCGGCCAGCGACGAGAAAAACTGCGCGGCCATGATGGTGTAAAAACCTTTTTTCATCTGATGCGATGCTTTCGTCGCTGCGGCAGGGCCGCGTAGGCCGCCTGGTATGCGATCGGCTTATTCCGTTCGAAATGGGTTGTGCGCACGGCTTTATAACACGAAAATACGGCAATTCGGACTAGCAAGATTCCCCGATCGTTCCGCAAATTGTCGGCTTCGGTGCTCAAAAGGCGCGGTAAGCTGATGATTCGCAAGCGTCTTTACGTAAATTTCCCATGCCGCGCCCGATCTCCGCCACCATCCATACCGCCGCTCTCGCGAACAATCTCTCCGTCGTCCGCCGATTTGCCGGCCCGTCCAAGGTCTGGGCGGTCGTCAAGGCCAACGCGTACGGCCACGGTCTCGCGCGCGTGTTTCCCGGCCTGCGCGGCACCGACGGCTTCGGCCTGCTCGACCTCGACGAGGCCGTGAAACTGCGCGAGCTCGGCTGGGCCGGCCCGATCCTGCTGCTCGAAGGGTTCTTCCGCTCGACCGACATCGACGTGATCGATCGCTACAGCCTGACGACCACCGTCCACAACGACGAGCAGATGCGGATGCTGGAGACGGCGCGGCTGTCGAAGCCCGTCAACGTGCAGCTCAAGATGAACAGCGGGATGAACCGGCTGGGTTACACGCCGGAGAAATACCGCGCCGCGTGGGAGCGCGCCCGTGCGTGCCCCGGCATCGGCCAGATCACGTTGATGACCCATTTTTCGGACGCCGACAACGAGCGTGGCGTCGCCGAGCAACTCGCGACGTTCGAGCGCGGCGCGGAAAACATCGCCGGGGCGCGCAGTCTCGCGAATTCGGCGGCCGTGCTGTGGCATCCGGATACGCACTTCGACTGGGTGCGGCCGGGGATCGTCCTGTATGGCGCATCGCCGTCGGGGCTGTCGGCCGACATTGCCGACACGGGCCTGAAGCCTGCGATGACGCTCGCGTCCGAGTTGATCGCCGTGCAGACGATCGCGAAGGGGCAGGCGATCGGCTACGGCTCGACGTTCTCCGCGCAGGCGCCGATGCGCATCGGCGTCGTCGCGTGCGGCTATGCGGACGGCTATCCGCGCGTCGCGCCCGAAGGCACGCCGGTGATCGTCGACGGGATCCGCACACGGATCGTCGGCCGCGTGTCAATGGACATGATTACCGTCGACCTGACGCCGTGCCCGCAGGCCGGCGTCGGTGCGCGGGTCGAGCTGTGGGGCAACGCGCTGTCGATCGACGACGTCGCGCGCCATTGCGGGACGATCGGCTATGAACTGATGTGCGCGGTCGCCAGCCGCGTGCCGGTGCGCGCGGAATAAGGGCAGCACGCGTGGCCAAACAGAAAACCGTCTACGTCTGCAGCGAGTGCGGCGGACAAACCCCGAAGTGGCAGGGGCAATGCCCGTCTTGCCAGGCCTGGAACACGCTCGTCGAATCGGTCGCCGAGTCGCCGGCAGCCCATCGCTTCCAGTCGCTCGCGAAGCGGGCGCCCGTGCAGCGGCTCGTCGACATCGAGGCGGCCGACGTGCCGCGCTTCTCCACCGGCATCGGCGAATTCGACCGCGTGCTGGGCGGCGGGCTGGTGCCGGGCGGCGTCGTGCTGATCGGCGGCGATCCGGGCATCGGCAAGTCGACGCTATTGCTGCAGTCGCTCGCGGACATCGCCAGCGAGCGTCGTGCACTCTATATCAGCGGCGAGGAATCGGCCGCGCAGATCGCGTTGCGCGCGCAACGGCTCGCGCTGCTCGACGGCGGCGCGCCGGCGGCCGAACTGAAGCTGCTCGCCGAAATCCAGCTCGAGAAGATCCAGGCCGCGATCGACGCGGAACGGCCGGACGTCGCCGTCATCGACTCGATCCAGACCGTCTATTCCGAAGCGCTGACGTCGGCGCCCGGTTCGGTGGCCCAGGTGCGCGAGTGCGCGGCGCAGCTCACGCGCATCGCGAAGCAGTCCGGCACCGCGATCATCATGGTCGGGCACGTGACGAAGGAGGGCAACCTCGCCGGCCCGCGCGTGCTCGAGCACATCGTCGACACGGTGCTGTACTTCGAGGGCGACACCCATTCGTCGTTCAGGCTCGTGCGCGCGTTCAAGAACCGCTTCGGCGCGGTCAACGAACTCGGCGTGTTCGCGATGACCGAGCGCGGGCTGCGCGGCGTCGCGAACCCGTCCGCGCTGTTCCTGTCGCAGCACGAGCAGGTCGTGCCGGGTTCCTGCGTGCTCGTCACGCAGGAGGGCACGCGCCCGCTGCTCGTCGAAATCCAGGCGCTCGTCGATACGGCCCACGTGCCGAACCCGCGCCGGCTCGCGGTCGGCCTCGAACAGAACCGGCTCGCGATGCTGCTCGCGGTGCTGCATCGGCACGCGGGCATCGCGTGTTTCGATCAGGACGTGTTCCTGAACGCGGTGGGTGGCGTGAAGATCACCGAACCGGCCGCCGACCTCGCGGTGCTGCTCGCGATCCATTCGTCGATGCGCAACAAGGCGCTGCCGAAGGGCCTGATCGTGTTCGGCGAAGTGGGGCTGGCGGGCGAGATCCGGCCGTCTCCGCGCGGCCAGGAGCGGCTGCGCGAGGCGGCGAAGCTCGGTTTCACCGTGGCGCTGATCCCGAAGGCGAATGCGCCGAAACAGCCGATCGAAGGGCTGAACGTGATGGCCGTCGAGCGGATCGAGCAGGCGATCGACCGCGTGCGCGATCTCGAATGACCGTGCGTGGCCGGCACCCGCGTGTGCCGGCCGGCCGCGATCTGTCGCGTAATTCGTTGTAAAGAATATGTAGGCTGATGTAACCCGCCGGACATCGCTTTTCCCTATCCTTTGCCGGATTGTCGAACCGCGCAATGCGAAGGGAACCTATGTTCAAACAGTATGGGGAAACGTCGGGCGGACGCAGTTACAACCTGCGGGGCTGCCGCGTGTCGGAGCCGATCGTTCAGCCGTGGGGCGGTGGATGTCGGATCGTCGAGTGGATCGACGACGAAGGGCGCCTCGCGCGCCGGGTCGTGTCCGAGGACGTAACGGAAGCGGAGGTCGCCGCGGCGATCCGCCGGCCGACTGAAGGGCGACGTTATCTGATGGACGACGACGAGCAGATGCCGCGCGATACGTTGCCGCGGCGTTGAGCGTGCGGCGGGGCCGACGGACGGCCGACGCAACAACGGCGAATGCGACAATGACGACAAGGCCGGGCCCGGGTGCCCGGCCTTGTCGTTTCCGGGCCCGGCGCGACCGGGCGGGTGTGTCGGGCATTGACGCTCCCGGGGAGGCCGCGCGTGGCCGATGAAGCGATCGGTCGGCGGCGCCCTGGCTGTGGTCAGCCGATCTGCTCGAGCTCTTCCTGCACGGCGAGCCAGTCCGCCTCGACCGTTTCGAGCCGGGTATTGACCTCGCCGAGCTTGCGGATCGCGTCGGTCAGTTCTGTCTTGCGCGCGGCCTCGTAGCTCGCCGGATCTGCGACGAACGCGTCGAGGCGCGCCTTCTCCGCGTGCAGCGTTTCCATTTCCTTTTCGAGCTTCGTGATGCGGTTCTGCAGCGGCTTCTTCAACTGCGACAGCCGCTGGCGCTCCTCGGCCGCCAGACGTTTCTGATCCTTGCGGTTGACACCCGGGTCCGCGCCCGCTGCCGCCGCGCTGTCGGCCTTTGCGGCCGCGCGCTGCTCGGCCGCATGCTGCAGCAGCCAGTCGCGGTAATCGTCGAGATCGCCGTCGAACGGCTGCAGACGGTGCTTCGCGACAAGCATGAACTGGTCGGTGGTCGCGCGCAGCAGGTGGCGGTCGTGCGAGACGAGGATCAGCGTGCCTTCGAACTGAGCGAGCGCCATCGTCAGCGCGTGACGCGTTTCGAGGTCGAGGTGGTTGGTCGGTTCGTCGAGCAGCAGCAGGTTCGGCTTCTGCCAGATGATCAGCGCGAGCGCGAGCCGCGCTTTCTCGCCGCCCGAGAACGGGCCGACCGGGCTCGTCGCCATGTCGCCCGAGAAATTGAAGCCGCCGAGGAAATCGCGCAGTTCCTGCTCTCGCGTATCGGGGGCGAGCCGTGCGAGATGCGCGAGCGGCGAATCGTCCTCGCGCAGCGTTTCGAGCTGGTGCTGCGCGAAATAGCCGATCGTCAGCCCCTTGCCGTCGCGCACGTGGCCCGACAGCGGCGCGAGTGTGCCGGCCAGCGTCTTGATCAGCGTCGACTTGCCCTGGCCGTTCGCGCCGAGCAGGCCGATGCGCTGGCCGTTCTGGATCGACAGCGCCACGCGTTCGACGATCGGGATGTCCGTGCCGTCGTCGGCATGGTAGCCGCAGCGGACATCCTCCATCACCATCATCGGATTCGGCGCGGCATCCGGCGTACGGAACTCGAAGGTGAACGGCGACGCGATGTGCGCGGGCGCGATCAGTTCCATCTTCTCGAGCGCCTTCATCCGGCTTTGCGCCTGCTTGGCCTTGGTCGCCTTGGCCTTGAAGCGGTCGACGAAGCTCTGCAGGTGCTCGATCGTCTTCTGCTGCTTTTCATAGGCGCTTTGCTGCAACGCCAGTTGCTGCGCACGCAGCACTTCGAACTGTGAGTAATTGCCGCCGTAGCGCTTCACCTGGCGATTTTCCAGATGCAGCGTGACGTTGCAGATCGAGTCGAGGAATTCGCGGTCGTGCGAAATCACGACGAGCGTGCCGGCGTAGCGATGCAGCCAGTCCTCGAGCCAGACGATCGCGTCGAGGTCGAGGTGGTTGGTCGGTTCGTCGAGCAGCAGCAGGTCGGAGCGGCACATCAGCGCCTGTGCGAGGTTCAGCCGCATGCGCCAGCCGCCGGAGAAGCTGGCGACCGACTCGCGCGTCTGCGCGAGCGTGAAGCCGAGGCCGAGCAGCAGCGCTTCGGCGCGCGCCGGTGCGGTATAGCCGTCGGCGTCGGCGAAGGCTGCATGCGCGTCGGCCTCGGCCGCGCCGTCATGCGCGGCCGAGGCGGCGGCGATGCGCGCTTCGATCTCGCGCAGCGCGGTGTCGCCATCGAGCGTGTAGTCGAGCGCCGAACGGTCGACGGCGGGCGTTTCCTGCGACACATGGGCGATCCGCCACGACGGCGGCATCGCGAAATCGCCGCCATCGGAATGCAGCTCGCCACGCAGGACCGAGAACAGCGTCGATTTGCCGGCGCCGTTCGCGCCGATCAGGCCGGCCTTTTCGCCGGGATTGAGCACGAACGAGGCCGATTCGAACAGCGGCTTGGTGCCGCGCGCAAGGCTGAACTGATTGAAACGAATCACGGCGGGAATGACTGACCAAAACCGCTATTCTAGACTGCGCGCGCGTCGCCCCGGATATCGGCCGTTCGGCAGGTGCCGCAACGGCGCGATTTGGCCTAGACTCCACATCGATCCGGTTTCGTAAAAGGAGTGCCCGATGTCCACCCTGTATTCGTTCAGCGCAGAGACGCTCGCCGGTGAACCGGCGGCGCTCGATGCGTACCGCGGCAAGGTGCTGCTGATCGTCAATACCGCAAGCGAGTGCGGCTTCACGCCGCAGTATGCGGGCCTGCAGAAACTGTACGACCAGTACGCGGCGCGCGGTTTCTTCGTGCTCGGCTTCCCGTGCAACCAGTTCGGCAAGCAGGAGCCGGGCGATGCCACGCAGATCGGCGCATTCTGCGAGCGCAACTACGGCGTCACGTTTCCGATGTTCGCGAAGATTGACGTGAAGGGCGACAACGCGCATCCGCTGTACCGCTACCTGACCGACGAGGCGCCCGGCATCCTCGGCCTCAAGGCGATCAAGTGGAATTTCACGAAATTCCTGATCGACCGTGACGGGCGGATCGTCAAGCGCTACGCGCCGTCGACGAAGCCCGAGGAAATCGCTGCGGATATCGACAAGCTGCTGTAACGCCGTGAAGCGGCGTCCGGGCTGTCCGGCTCGATCGGGCCGTGGCCGCGGCGCCGAGCCGAATGCCGTGAAAGCGTGTGACGTCATCCGGGCGGCGCACGTCCGGCGCTCGCGCGGCCGCTACAGGATCGGCGCGAACAGGCGCGCGACGTGCATCGCGATGCGCCGCCACGCGGGCGAGTGCCGATACTCGTTCGCATCGACTTCGTAGGCCTGCGCGAAATCGGCGTCGAGCATCGCCTCGACCTCGTCGGCGAACGCGCGATCGACGGTCAGCACCATGATTTCGAAGTTGAGCCGGAACGAGCGGTTGTCGAGATTCGCGCTGCCGATCGCGGCGGCGACGCGGTCGATCAGCACGACCTTCTGGTGCAGGAAGCCGGGTCGGTAGCGGAACACCTTGACGCCGGCGTCGACGAGATCGCGCGCATAGAGCCTGGACGCCTCGAACACGACGTAGTGGTCGCGCCGGCTCGGGATCAGGATGCGCACGTCGACGCCGCGCATCACCGCGAGCTTCAGCGCGGCGATCACCGCTTCGTCGGGCACGAGATATGGCGTCGTGATCCAGACACGTTCGCGCGCGGTGTTGATCGCCTCGACGAAGAACAGCGAGCCGGTTTCCTGTTTGTCGGCTGGCCCCATCGGCACGGCGAGGCAATGCATCGCGTCGCCGGGCAGCGCCTCCGGCGGCGCTGCGAGCGGCGGCAGCGTCTGCGTGGCCCAGTGCCAGTCTTCGGCGAACACGTACTGAATGCTGGCCACCACCGGGCCGCGAATCTCGATATGGGTGTCGCGCCACGGTGACAGGCGCTGTTTGGCCCCGAGATATTCGACGCCGACGTTGTGGCCGCCGACGAACGCGCGATTGCCGTCGACGACGACGATCTTGCGATGGTTGCGAAAGTTGAGCTGGAAGCGGTTGACGAACTTGCGGTGGGTCGCGAACGGATGGACCTCGACGCCGCCGCGGCGCAACGTGTCGACGTAGCTGTGCGGCAGGTCGAAGCTGCCGATGCTGTCGTACAGCAGGTAGCAGCGCACGCCGGCCGCAGCGCGGGCGAGCAGCGCGTCGCGCAGCGTCTGGCCGAGCGCGTCGTCGCGCACGATGAAGAACTGCACGACCACATAATCACGCGCGGCGTCGATTGCCGACAGGATCGCCGAGAAGGTTGCATCGCCGTTCACGAGCGTGCGCACCGCATTGCCGCCGACGAACGGCATTCCGCCCAGCCGCGTGAGCGCGAGCACGGCAGCCCGGCCGATCGCGTCGGCGGCCAGCCCGTCGGTTGCGTCCGCATCGTGCCACGGCGTGCGCGGCGTGTGCGTGCGCAGCGCTTCCATCTCGTGGCGCCGCGCGTCGACGTAGCCGGAGAACTTGCTGCGGCCGAGGAACAGGTAGGGGATGAGCGTCAGGTACGGCATCGCGGCGAGCGACACGGCCCACGCGATCGCGCCTTGCGACGTGCGCGTGTTCAAGATCGCGTGACACGCCGCGATGATCCCGAGCACGTGGATGGCCAGGATCAGGGTGCCGAGGTGTAGCCAGTCGAGGGTCATGGGCGCGTGACGGACTCCTGAAGTCGCGCGGCGCGACGGCCGCTTACGCGCATCTTACCGAACCGTGCGGGACAGCGGTGTGCCGTACCGCACGGTTCGGTCGCGGCGTGCCGTCAGGCCTTGCGCGGCAGGTCCGACGCCTGGATCAGGAACACGGCGTCGTCGCCCGCGCTGGTGGGCAGCCACGTGAGCTCGAGGCCGCCGAACGCGGCTTCGACGTGCTCGCGCTCGTTGCCGATCTCGACGACGAGCACGCCGTCGTCGTGCAGCCACTTGTGCGCTTCGGCGATGATGCGCCGCACGATGTCCATGCCATCGTCGCCGCCCGCAAGCGCCATCTCCGGCTCGTGCCGGTATTCGGGCGGGAGGGCTGCCATCGACGTTGCGTTCACGTACGGTGGATTCGTCAGGATCACGTCGTAGCGCGTGTCGGGCTCGGCGCGGAACGCGGGCAGCGGCGCGTAGAGGTCGCCATGATGCAGCGTGATGCGATCGTCGAGGCCGTAGTCGTGCACGTTGATCCCGGCGACTTCGAGTGCCTTCTCGGACAGGTCGACCGCGTCGATCTCGGCATTCGGGAACGCGCTGGCGGCGAGGATCGCGAGGCAGCCGGAGCCGGTGCACAGCTCGAGCACCGCGCCGACCTGTTCGGGATCGGCGACGTACGGCTGCAGCCCGTCGTCGAGCAGCTCGCCGATGAACGAGCGCGGCACGATCACGCGCTCGTCGACGTAGAAGCGGTGGCCATGCATCCACGCTTCATGCGTGAGATACGCGGCCGGCACGCGGTCGGTCGCGCGTCGTTCGATCACCGCGAGCACGGCCGCGATTTCGTCGGGTAGCAGGCGAGCGTCGAGGAACGGCTCGAGCGTGTCGAGCGGCAGGTCGAGCGTGTGCAGCACGAGGTAGGCGGCTTCGTCGTACGCGTTGTCCGAGCCGTGGCCGAACGCGAGCTTCGCCTTCGAGAAGCGCGTGACCGCATAGCGCAGCAGGTCGCGAACGGTTGCAAAAGGTGTCGTCATGCGAGGCTCCATCAGGCAATCAGTTGTTCGAGCACGCGGCGGTACACGTTCTTCAGCGGGTCGACGAAGCGCACGTCGATGTGTTCGTCGATCTTGTGGATGCTGCCGTTCGGCGGCCCGAACTCGATCACCTGCGGGCAGATGCGCGCGATGAAGCGCCCGTCGGACGTGCCGCCCGTCGTCGACAGTTCGGTCGTTAGGCCGGTTTCGGCGCGGATCGCGTTCTCCAGCGCGTTCGACAGGTCGCCGCGCGGCGTGAGGAACGGCAGGCCGCTCACCGACCACTTCAGCGTGTACTCGAGGCCGTGCTTGTCGAGGATCGCATGCACGCGTGCCTGCAGGCCCTCGACGGTGCTCGCCGTCGAAAAGCGGAAGTTGAACATCAGGTCCGCGTGGCCGGGGATCACGTTGGTCGCGCCGGTGCCTGCATGCAGGTTCGACACCTGCCAGGTGGTCGGCGGGAAGTATTCATTGCCTTCGTCCCACTGTTCGGCGGCGAGCTCGGCGAGCGCCGGCGCGAGCAGGTGGATCGGGTTCTTCGCGAGGTGCGGGTATGCGATGTGGCCCTGCACGCCCTTGACGATCAGTTCGCCCGACATCGAGCCGCGTCGGCCGTTCTTCACGACGTCGCCGAGTTCGGCGGTCGATGTCGGCTCGCCGACGATGCAGTAGTCGAGGCGTTCGCCGCGTGCTTCGAGCAGCTCGACGACCTTCACGGTGCCGTCGGTGGCCGGGCCTTCCTCGTCGCTCGTGATCAGGAACGCGATCGCGCCGCGATGGCCGGGGTGGGCCGCGACGAATTCCTCGGAGGCGACGACGAACGCCGCGAGCGACGTCTTCATGTCGGCCGCACCGCGGCCGTACAGCTTGCCGTCGCGATGGGCGGGAATGAACGGCGGCGAGGTCCACTGCTCGAGCGGGCCGGTCGGCACGACGTCGGTGTGGCCCGCGAACGCGAGCAGCTTGCCGTCGCGGCCGTCGGTGCCGCGCTTGACGGCCCACAGGTTGGTCACGCCGTGCGACGCGATGGTCTCGCATTCGAAGCCGAGCGCGGCGAGGCGCTCGGTCATGATCTGCTGGCAATGCTGGTCGTCGGGCGTGACGGACGCGCGGGCGATCAGCTGTTCGGTAAGGGCTAGGGTGGCGGACATGGTTCGGACCACTTTCGATAAAAAATGCCGGCGCGGTGGCCGGCAGCGAGGGGACGTCGTGCGCGGCGCGGACGCAGCGCGGGCGGCCCTAGGCGGCAAACAGCGCCGCGTACTGATCGGCCACGAAACCGAGCGATTTCACGCGGCCGTTGACGACGAGCACGGGGCGCTTGATGACCGACGGCTTGTGGATCATCAGCGCGACCGCGCCGGACTTCGTTTCCGCGGCAGCCTTCATGGCGTCGTCCAGGCCGCGCCACGTCGTGCCGCGCTTGTTCACGAGCGCGTCGAGCGACACGTCCTTCAGCCAGTCCTCGACGAGCGGTGCGCTGACGCCGAGCTTCTTGAAGTCGTGGAACTCGAACTCGACGCCGTGATCGTCGAGCCACACCCGGGCCTTCTTCACGGTGTCGCAGTTCGGAATGCCGTAGACGACCACGGTGCGCGGCTTGGCCATCAGTCGCCTCGCAGCAGCTCGTTCAGGCCGACCTTCGCGCGGGTCTTCGCGTCGACCTTCTTCACGATCACCGCGCAGTACAGGCTGTGCGAGCCGTCCTTCGACGGCAGGTTGCCGGCGACGACGACCGAGCCGGCCGGGATGCGGCCATAGCTGACTTCACCGGTTTCGCGATCGTAGATCTTCGTGCTCTGGCCGAGGTACACGCCCATCGAGATCACCGAGTTCTCCTCGACGATCACGCCTTCGACGACTTCCGAGCGCGCGCCGATGAAGCAGTTGTCTTCGATGATGACGGGGTTCGCCTGCAGCGGCTCGAGCACGCCGCCGATGCCGACGCCGCCCGACAGGTGCACGTTCTTGCCGATCTGCGCGCACGAGCCGACCGTGGCCCACGTGTCGACCATCGTGCCTTCGTCGACGTACGCGCCGATGTTGGTGTACGACGGCATCAGCACGACGTTCTTCGCGATGAACGAGCCGCGGCGCGCGATGGCCGGCGGCACGACGCGGAAGCCGCCCGCGGCGAAGTCTTCGGCCGTGTAGTTCGCGAACTTCGACGGCACCTTGTCGTAGAACTGCGAGTAGCCGCCGGCCGGCATCGGTGCGTTGTCCTCCAGGCGGAACGACAGCAGCACGGCCTTCTTCAGCCACTGGTGCACGGTCCAGTTGCCGTCGATCTTCTCGGCGACGCGCAGCGCACCCTTGTCGAGTTGCTCGATCGCGTGTGCGACGGCCTCGCGGACGTCGGCGGGCGCGGCCTTCGGCGACAGCTCGGCGCGGTTTTCCCAGGCGGTATCGATGATTTGCTGAAGTTGTTGCGACATGTTCGTTTTCGCAGGAGATGAATGGAATTGATCGGGATGGACGATTACCGCGCGAGAGCCCGGCAGAAATCGACGATGCGTTGCGCGCCCTCGACGCATTCGGGGGTGCCCGCGACGAGCGCGATCCGGATGAAATCGCGGCCCGGGTTGGTACCGTGCGCATCGCGCGCCAGGTACGAGCCGGGCAGAACCGTCACATTATAGTCGGCGTACAGGCGGCGGGCGAACTCGGTGTCCGACAGGCCGGTGCGCGACACGTTGGCCCACAGGTAGAACGCGGCGTCGGGCAGCTTCACGTCGATCACGTCGGCCAGCATCGGCGTGACCGTGCTGAACTTCTGCAAATACAGCGCGCGGTTTTCGCGCACGTGCGCCTCGTCGTTCCACGCGGCGATGCTCGCGTGCTGCCAGACCGGCGACAGCGCGGCGCCGTGGTACGTGCGGTAAAGCAGGAATTTCTTCAGTAGCGCGGCGTCGCCGGCGACGAAGCCCGAGCGCATGCCCGGCACGTTCGAGCGCTTCGACAGGCTCGACAGCATCACGAGCCGCTCGAAGCCGCGACCGAGGCGATGCGCGGCCTCGAGGCCGCCGAGCGGGGGTGCCGCTTCGTCGAAATAGATTTCCGAATAGCACTCGTCGGATGCGATCACGAAGCCATGGCGGTCGGACAGCGCGAACAGTTCGCGCCAGTCGTCGAGCGTCAGCACGGCACCCGTCGGGTTGCCCGGCGAGCACACGTACAGCAGCTGAGTGCGCGCCCAGACTTCATCGGGCACGGCCGCGTAGTCGCACGCGAAGTTGCGCGCCGGGTCGCTGTTCGCGAAATAGGGTTCGGCACCGGCCAGGAGCGCCGCGCCTTCGTAAATTTGATAGAACGGATTCGGACAGAGTACGATCGCTTTCTCGCCGTCCGTGGTCGGGCGTGCGTCGATCACCGTTTGCGCGAGCGAGAACAACGCCTCGCGCGACCCCGACACGGGCAGCACCTGCGTGGCCGGGTCGATTGCCGGCAGCCCGTAGCGGCGTTCCAGCCAGTGTGCGATCGACGTGCGCAGCGCGTCCGAGCCTGCCGTGGCCGGATACGACGCGAGGCCGTCGAGTGAAGCAACCACGGCGTCGCGGATCAGCGCCGGAGTCGGGTGCTTGGGCTCGCCGATGCCGAAGCTGATCGGTTTCAGGCCGGCGGAGGGCGTCACGTCCTTGAACAGGGCGCGCAGCTTTTCGAAGGGATAGGGCTGGAGCGAGTCGAGTCGAGGGTTCACGGGCGAAGCGGCCATCGCGGCCGGTTGGAGCGAAAGGGGCGGCGCGGGTGCCGCACGGCAGCGAGCGGGCGCCGACGGCGCGCGGGTCGCAGCGGACGATTATAGCGTGATGCAATGCGGTCACGGCCCGCCGGAGCGGCGGCCGGGCCGGTCGAATAAAGGGTATCGAACAATGAACAACGCGGTACGCGGCAGCCTGCCGACGCTGGCCATCCTGATCGGCGCGTCGGTATGGGGCCTGATCTGGTATCCGCTGCGGATCCTCGCGTCGCTCGGGCTCACCGGCACGCTGGCGAGCGCGCTGACGAGCGCGGTCGCTTTCCTGTTCGTGGTTGTCGCGCGGCACCGCACGATCGCCACGCTGCGCTGGCACTGGGTGCTGCCAGGCATCGCGATCACGGCGGGCGTGACGAACCTCGGCTTCGTGTGGGGCACGATCCACGGCGAAGTGCTGCGCGTGATGCTGCTGTTCTACCTGACGCCCGCTTGGACCGCGATCTACGCGCATTTCCTGCTGCGCGAGCGGCTCACCTGGGCCGGCGTGGGGCTCGCGGCCCTGTCGATCGGCGGCGCCATGCTGATGCTGTGGTCGCCGAACCTCGGCATGCCGCTGCCGGCCAATCCGGCCGAATGGGCGGGGCTCGCGGCCGGCCTGAGTTTCGCGATGAGCAACGTGCTCGTGATCAAGGCGAGCCGCGAGCTGCCGGAGATGCGCGCTGAAATGCGCACGGCGACGCTGTTCGGCGGCGCAGCGGTGTTCGGCGCGATCGCATCGCTGTTCGAGGGGCTGCCGGTCGCGCCTGCGGGCGGCCAGCTCGGCGTCGCCGCGCTGATCGTCGCCGCGATCGGCGTGACGATGGCGGCGAACAATCTGCTCGTGCAATACGGCCTCGCGCGCGTGCCGGCGAATCGCGCGTCGATCATCATGCTGTTCGAGATCGTGATCACCGCGCTGTCCGCGTGGGTGTTCGCGAACGAACTGCCGACGGCGCGCGAGTGGGCGGGCGGTGCGTGCATCGTCCTGGCGACGCTGCTGTCGAGCCGGGTCCATCGTGCCGCGCCGGCATCGGGCAAACCCGGCGACGGGCGGGACGGCGCACGCGCGATGGTATGATGGAAGCCGTTTGCGGGGCCCAACGCTGGATGCGCGCGGCCCCGCTTTTGAATTCCGGGGCGCATCGCGCGCACGGGCCGTCCGGCCCCGCGCGTCGCGGCCCCGTCCGTTTCACACCTTCTTCACATCCGATACCGCCGTGCGTCTGAGCTCGATCAAACTCGCTGGCTTCAAATCCTTTGTCGATCCCACGCATTTCCAGGTTCCGGGCCAGCTTGTCGGCGTGGTAGGCCCGAACGGGTGCGGCAAGTCCAACATCATCGATGCCGTGCGCTGGGTGCTCGGCGAGTCGCGCGCGTCCGAGCTGCGCGGCGAGTCGATGCAGGACGTGATCTTCAACGGCTCGACCGCACGCAAGCCCGGCAGCCGGGCCAGCGTCGAACTGATCTTCGACAACTCCGACGGCCGCGCGGCCGGGCAGTGGGGCCAGTACGGCGAGATCGCCGTGAAGCGCGTGCTCACGCGCGACGGCACGTCGAGCTACTACATCAACAACCTGCCGGCGCGCCGCCGCGACATCCAGGACATCTTCCTCGGCACGGGCCTCGGCCCACGCGCGTACGCGATCATCGGCCAGGGCATGATCGCGCGGATCATCGAGGCGAAGCCGGAAGAGTTGCGCGTGTTCCTCGAGGAAGCCGCGGGCGTGTCGAAGTACAAGGAGCGCCGCCGCGAGACCGAGAACCGCCTGCACGATACGCGCGAGAACCTGACGCGCGTCGAAGACATCGTCCGCGAGCTCGGCGCCAACCTCGAGAAACTCGAGGCGCAGGCCGTCGTCGCGACCAAATACAAGGAACTCGTCGCCGACGGCGAGGAGAAGCAGCGCCTGTTGTGGCTGCTGCGCAAGAACGAGGCCGCGAGCGAGCAGCAGAAGCAGCAGCGCGCGATCGAGCAGGCGCAGATCGACCTCGAGGCGCAGACGGCGAAGTTGCGCGAGGTCGAGTCGCAGCTCGAGACGTTGCGGGTCGCGCATTATTCGGCGAGCGACGCGATGCAGGGCGCGCAGGGTGCGCTCTACGAGGCGAACGCCGAAGTGAGCCGCCTCGAGGCCGAGATCAAGTTCATCGTCGAATCGCGCAACCGCGTGCAGGCGCAGATCGCCGCGCTGAACGCGCAGCGCGAGCAATGGCGCGCACAGGCCGAGAAGGCGCAGGACGAGCTCGAGGAAGCCGAAGAGGCGCGCGCGATGGCCGACGAGAAGGCGGCGCTCGCTGAAGACAACGCGGCCGCGAAGCACGACGCGCTGCCGGCGCTCGAGGCGAAATGGCGCGATGCGCAGGCGCAGCTCAACGACGAGCGAGCGCGGATCGCGCAGACCGAACAGTCGCTGAAGCTCGAGGCTGCGCACCAGCGCAATGCCGACCAGCAGCTCCAGCAGCTTCAGCAGCGCCACGAGCGCCTGAAGTCCGAGGCGGGCGGGCTCGACGCGCCGGACGAAGCGCAGCTCGAGGAGTTGCGCATGCAGCTCGCCGAGCAGGAAGAGATTCTCGCGGAAGCTCAGGCGCGCCTGACCGATGCGCAGGACGCGCTGCCGCGCCTCGACGGCGAACGCCGTGCCGCGCAGGAGCGCGTGCAGGCCGAAAGCGCGCAGATCCACCAGCTCGAGGCGCGGCTCGCCGCGCTCAAGCAGCTGCAGGAGAACGTGCAGACCGAAGGCAAGATCCAGCCGTGGCTCGACAAGCACGAGCTCGGCGCGCTGCCGCGTCTCTGGAAGAAGCTGCACGTCGAGGCTGGCTGGGAAGCCGCGCTCGAGGCCGTGCTGCGCGAGCGCCTGGCGGCGCTCGAAGTGTCGAATCTCGACTGGGTGAAGGCGTTCGCGACGGATGCGCCGCCCGCGAAGCTCGCGTTCTACGCGCCGCCCGCGGCAGGTGAGCCGCCGGCCGCCGCGGCCGGGCTGCGCCCGGTGCTGTCGCTCGTGCGCATCGACGATGCGGGCATCCGTGCGGTGCTGAACGACTGGCTCGGCAACGTGTACGTTGCCGACGACGTCGCGCAGGCGCTCGCGACGCGCGCGCAACTGCCGGCAGGCGGCGCATTCGTCGTCAAGGCCGGCCACATCGTCACGCGTGTCGGCGTGCAGCTGTACGCGGCCGATTCGGAGCAGGCCGGGATGCTGGCCCGCCAGCAGGAAATCGAGAACCTGACGCGCCAGGTGCGCGCGCAGGCGCTGCTCGCCGACGAGGCCCGCACCGCCGCCGTGCGGGCGGAGGCCGCGCACACGCAGGCGACGCAGGCGCTCGGTGACGTGCGCGCGCAGGCCGAACGCGCGACGCAGCGCGTGCACGCGCTGCAGATGGACGTGCTGAAGCTCGCACAGGCGCATGAGCGCTACACGCAGCGCAGCACGCAGATCCGCGAGGAGCTCGAGGAAATCGGCGCGCAGATCGACGAGCAGCGTGCGCTGCGCGCGGAATCGGAAGCGAACTTCGAGCGTTTCGACGGCGAACTCGCCGAACTGCAGGCGCGCTTCGAGGACAACCAGCTCGCATTCGAGGCGCTCGACGAATCGCTGACGCAGGCGCGCCAGGAAGCGCGCGACCTCGAGCGCGGCGCGAACGACGCACGCTTTGCCGCGCGCAACGCGGTCACGCGGATCGACGAACTCAAGCGCAGCATTCAGGTCGCGCACGAGCAGAGCGAGCGCGTCGCCGCGTCGCTGGAAGACGCGCGCGCCGAACTCGAAACGATCAACGAGCAGACCGCGCATACGGGCCTGCAGGACGCGCTCGAAATTCGCGCGGTGAAGGAAGAGGCGTTGCAGGCCGCGCGAATCGAACTCGACGACCTGACGGCAAAGCTGCGCGCCTCGGACGAGCAGCGTATCGTCGCCGAGCGTTCGCTGCAGCCGCTGCGGGACCGCATCACCGAGCTGCAGCTGAAGGAGCAGGCCGCGCGCCTGTCCGTCGAGCAGTTCGCCGAGCAGCTCGCGGCGGCCGAGGTCGACGAGGAAGCGCTGCGCGAGAAACTGACGCCGGACCTGAAGCCGTCGTATCTGCAGGGCGAGGTCACGCGCCTGAACAACGCGATCAACGCGCTGGGTCCGGTCAACATGGCCGCGCTCGACGAGCTGAAGGCCGCGAGCGAGCGCAAGGTGTTCCTCGATGCGCAGTCGGCCGACCTGACCGACGCGATCACGACGCTCGAGGATGCGATCCACAAGATCGACCAGGAAACCCGCACGCTGCTGCAGGGCACCTTCGACGAGGTCAATCGTCACTTCAGCGACCTGTTCCCGCGCCTGTTCGGCGGCGGCCAGGCGAAGCTGATCATGACGGGCGACGAGATCCTCGATGCGGGCGTGCAGGTGATGGCGCAGCCGCCGGGCAAGAAGAACGCGACCATTCACCTGCTGTCGGGCGGCGAAAAGGCGCTGACCGCGACCGCGCTGGTGTTCGCGATGTTCCAGCTGAACCCGGCGCCGTTCTGTCTGCTCGACGAGGTCGACGCGCCGCTCGACGACGCGAACACCGAGCGTTTCGCGAATCTGGTGCGCGCGATGTCCGACAAGACGCAGTTCCTCTTCATCTCGCACAACAAGATCGCGATGGAGATGGCGCAGCAGCTGATCGGCGTGACGATGCAGGAGCAGGGCGTGTCGCGGATCGTTGCGGTGGACATGGAAACCGCCGCGGGTTTTGCCCAGAATTGACGTTTGACGAAACCGGACCGCGTTCGCGTGGCGCATGGGCGCCCGTTCGCGAGTCCGACGAACAAGAATTGCTGATGGAGCGTGCATGGACGAGTTGACACTCGGATTGATCGGCGCGGGCGCCGTCGTGGTGGGCGGCGTCGTGGTCTACAACGCCTGGCAAGGCGCGAAGGTGCGGCGCAGGATGCCGCGCCCGATGCCGGAAGAGACGGCCGAGGCGATGAATCGCCCCGAGCGCGACGAAGAGCTGCCGTTCATCGAGCCGGTGCGCCAACCCGTGCGCCGCGAATCCGCGGCGCCGGCTGCCGCTGCCGCGAGCGCGTCCGGCGAAGCCGCGCGCGTCGAGCCGACCTTCGGCGGCGTGGCGCCTGCCGACACGCCGGCCGACCTGCAGGCCGAGGCCACCGGGGCCGACGCGCCGTCGGCGTCGACCGAGTCGGCCGAGCAGGCCGTCGACGAAGGTGCGGTGGCCGCCACGCAGGAAGCACCGGCCGCCGATGCGTCGAACGAACCGGCTGAACCCGTGCTGCCGGCCGCGACGACGATTTCGTCGGCGCCGCCCGCGATCGTCGACCGCCGGATCGACTGCATCGTGCCGATTCGCCTCGGCGCGCCGCTGCCGGGCGACAAGATCCTGCCGGTCGCGCAGCGGCTGCGCCGCGCGGGCAGCAAGCCCGTGCATATCGAAGGCAAGCCGGAAGGCGGCCAGTGGGAGCTGCTGCAGAACGGCGTGCGCTATGAAGAGCTGCGCGCGGCCGCGCAACTCGCGAACCGTAGCGGCGCGCTCAACGAACTCGAATTCTCCGAATTCGTGACGGGCGTCCAGCAGTTCGCCGACGCGATCGACGGCGCACCGGAATTCCCGGACATGATGGAGACGGTCGCGATGGCGCGCGAACTCGACGGCTTTGCCGCGCAGTGCGACGCGCAGTTGTCGATCAACGTGATGTCGGACGGTGCGCCGTGGTCGGCGAACTACGTGCAGGCCGTCGCTTCGCAGGACGGGCTGCTGCTCTCGCGTGACGGCACGCGCTTCGTGAAGCTCGACGCGAAGCAGAACCCCGTGTTCATGCTGCAATTCGGCGACACGAACTTCCTGCGTGACGACCTGACCTACAAGGGCGGCAACATGATTACGCTGGTGCTCGACGTGCCGGTTGCCGAAGAGGACATCCTGCCGTTCCGGCTGATGTGCGACTACGCGAAGTCGCTGTCCGAGCGGATCGGCGCGCGAGTCGTCGACGATTCGCGCCGGCCGCTGCCGGAATCGACGCTGGTGGCGATCGACCAGCAACTCATGAAGCTGTACGCGAAGCTCGAGGAAGCGGGCATCCCGGCCGGTTCGCCGGTCACGCGCCGCCTCTTCAGCCAGTAACGCGTTTCACGGGCGACGGTTTGCGGTGCCGTCGCCCGTTGTCGTTGCAGCGCCGCACACACCGTCTGCGTGGACTGCAGCGGGCCTGCGCGGCGCGCATCGCGTGCCCCCGCCGCAGCGTCAAACTGAGATAATCGAACATCCGATTTTTCAGAGCGAATTGCCGCCAGCATGGCCCGAACCCAAGCCGAACCGCCAGCCAGCCAGCCCGACGCGCGTGCCGCGTGGCTGCGCGATCAACTCGAGCGGGCGAACTACGCCTATTACGTGCTCGACCAGCCTGATCTGCCCGACGCCGAATACGACCGCCTCTTTGGCGAGCTGCAGCAGCTCGAAACCGATCATCCCGAACTCGTGACGCCCGATTCGCCGACGCAACGCGTCGGCGGCGAAGTGGCGAGCGGTTTCACGCCGGTCGTCCATGACGCGCCGATGCTGTCGTTGAACAACGGCTTCGCCGACGAGGACATCGTCGCGTTCGACAAGCGCGTCGCCGATGCGCTCGACAAGACGACCGATCTCGCCGGCTCGGTGACGGACCCGGTCGAATACGCATGCGAGCTGAAGTTCGACGGGCTCGCGATTTCGCTGCGCTACGAGCACGGCGTGTTCGTGCAGGCGTCGACGCGCGGCGACGGCACGACCGGAGAGGACGTGACGGAGAACGTCCGCACGATCCGCTCGATCCCGCTGAAGTTGAAGGGTACGCACGTGCCGGCCGTGCTCGACGTGCGCGGCGAGGTGCTGATGTTCAAGCGCGATTTCGCACGCCTGAACGAACGCCAGCGCGCGGCCGAGCAGCGCGAATTCGCGAATCCGCGCAATGCGGCGGCCGGCAGCCTGCGCCAGCTCGATCCGAAGATCACCGCGCAGCGCCCGTTGTCGTTCTTCTCGTACGGGATCGGCGTGCTCGACGGGATGCCGATGCCGGACACGCACAGCGCGCTGCTCGACTGGTACGAATCGCTCGGCCTGCCGGTGAACCGCGAACGCGCGGTCGTGCGCGGCGCTGAAGGCCTGCTCGGTTTCTTCCGCAAGGTCGGCGAGAAGCGCGAGTCGCTGCCGTACGACATCGACGGCGTCGTCTACAAGGTCAACCGGCGCGACGAGCAGGACCGCCTCGGCTTCGTGTCGCGCGCGCCGCGCTTCGCGCTCGCGCACAAGTTCCCCGCGCAGGAAGCGTTGACGAAACTCGTCGCGATCGACGTGCAGGTTGGCCGCACGGGCGCGATCACGCCGGTCGCACGGCTCGAACCGGTGTTCGTCGGCGGCGCGACGGTAACGAACGCGACGCTGCACAACGAGGACGAAGTGCACCGCAAGGACATCCGGATCGGCGATACCGTGATCGTGCGGCGCGCGGGCGACGTGATCCCCGAAGTCGTCGGTGCGCTGCTCGACCGGCGGCCAGCCGATGCGGCCGAGTTCGTGATGCCGACCGAGTGCCCGGTGTGCGGCTCGAAGATCGAGCGCCTGCCCGATGAGGCGATCGCGCGCTGCACGGGTGGCCTGTTCTGTCCGGCGCAGCGCAAGCAGGCGCTGTGGCACTTCGCGCAGCGCCGCGCGCTCGACATCGACGGGCTGGGCGAGAAGATCATCGATCAGCTCGTCGAACTGAACCTCGTGCGCACGCCGGCCGACCTGTTCAATCTCGGTTTCGCGACGCTCGCGGAACTCGACCGGTTCGCCGAGAAGTCCGCACAGAATCTACTCGACTCGCTTGAAAAGGCGAAGCATACGACACTCGCGCGCTTCATCTACGGGCTCGGGATCCGCCATGTCGGCGAATCGACCGCGAAGGACCTCGCGAAGCATTTCGGGTCGCTGACGCCGATCATGGACGCGTCGATCGAGGAACTGCTCGAAGTGAACGACGTCGGACCGATCGTGGCCGAGTCGATTCACCAGTTCTTTGCGGAAGAGCACAACCGCACGGTGATCGAGCAGTTGCGTGCGCCCGGCAAGGTCACGTGGCCCGAAGGCCCGCCCGCGCCGAAGGCGCCGCAGGGCGTGCTCGCCGGCAAGACGGTCGTGCTGACGGGCACGCTGCCGACCCTCACGCGCGATGCGGCGAAGGAGATGCTCGAAGCGGCGGGCGCGAAAGTCGCGGGCTCGGTGTCGAAGAAGACGGATTACGTGGTCGCGGGCGCCGAAGCCGGCAGCAAGCTCGCGAAGGCAGAAGAACTCGGCATCCCCGTGCTGGACGAAGACGGACTGCACCAACTCCTGGAGGGCAACACGCCATGATTCGCGAGATCCTGAAGATGGGCGATCCGCGCCTGCTCGAAGTCGCCAAGCCGGTCGAGCGGTTCGATACCCCCGAACTGCACGAGATCGTCGCGGACATGTTCGAGACGATGCATCACGCGAACGGTGCAGGGCTTGCCGCGCCGCAAATCGGCGTCGGTCTGCAGATCATCATCTTCGGCTTCGGCAGCAACAACCGTTATCCGGACGCGCCGCCCGTGCCCGAGACGGTGCTGATCAACCCGAAGCTCGAGTACATGCCGCCGGACATGGAGGAGGGCTGGGAGGGCTGCCTGTCGGTGCCGGGCATGCGTGGCGTCGTCAGCCGCTATGCGAAGGTGCGCTACAGCGGCTTCGACCAGTTCGGCGCGAAGCTCGACCGTGTCGCCGAAGGCTTCCACGCGCGGGTCGTCCAGCACGAATACGATCACCTGATCGGCAAGCTGTATCCGATGCGGATCACCGACTTCACGCGCTTTGGCTTCACCGAAGTGTTGTTTCCGGGGCTTGATCCGGCCGACGACGACTGATCTTCATGCGGCCGCGCGCGCCGTCGCCGTACCGAAACGAAAAAGCCCGCTTGCGCGGTAATGCCGTTCAGTTAAGCAGCTGAACGGCATTTTTTATTTTAGGGAAGGATTGGTTGTAAACGCTGCGCTGA
>NZ_LOWY01000055.1:0-47018 GCF_001524185.1 Burkholderia sp. FL-7-2-10-S1-D7
TCGATGTCTTCGTTTTCGTTCAGGCCGTAGCTCACGACGTTGAACCACTTGCCCGACATGTTCACCGGCGAGCCGTGGGTCAGGTGGCCGCCGTGCGCGAGGCTCATGCCCATGATCGTGTCGCCCGGCTTGAGCATCGCGAAGAACACGCCCTGGTTCGCCTGCGAACCCGAGTTCGGCTGCACGTTCGCCGCTTCCGCGCCGAACAGCTGCTTCACGCGGTCGATCGCCAGCTGCTCGACCACGTCGACGTATTCACAGCCGCCGTAGTAACGCTTGCCCGGATACCCTTCCGCGTACTTGTTCGTGAGCTGCGAGCCCTGCGCGGCCATCACGGCCGGGCTCGTGTAGTTTTCCGACGCGATCAGCTCGATGTGCTCTTCCTGGCGGCGGTTCTCGTCCTGAATGGCAGTCCAGAGTTCCGGATCGACGTTGGCGACGGTGCTGGTAGTGCGATTGAACATGATGATTGATCAAAAGAAAGTGATGGATTGACCCTGGTATGCCGGACTTGCCCGGACCCGCGAAGCCGAGCGCCGGAGCGGCGCTCGATAACGTCATCAACCATGCCGCCTCGCGATGCCGGCTGAACGGTGATTCGGCATTGCCATTCCAGCAGACGCAAATTCGTTCAGATAGAAGGATTACGACAATCCGCTAGGACGCATCGCGCGGCGAACCGGCAAAAAAAATCGAAGGCCCGCATCGCTGCGGAACCTTCGACGGGACCTGCCGCTCCTGGAGAATTCGCGCCTGCCCTTCGGCCTCCTGCGAGTATCGGGGCCTAAACAGCGGAAAAACAGTTGTCGACGAACAGATGGGTACCGTTGACGAAGCTCGATTCGTCTGACGCCAGGAACAGCGCGGCCGCGGCGACTTCCGACGGCTCGCACAGCCGGCCTTGCTGCACCGCGATAGCCGCTTCGGTCGCGTCCACGCCCATCGCCTGCAGATCCTTGAGCTCGCGCATCCCGTGCGGCGTGCGGATGAACCCGGGCGCCAGCGCATTGCAGCGGATGCCGCGGTCGCGGTACTCGACTGCGATCGCCCGCGCGAACATGTGGCACGCGCCCTTGGTCGCGTCATACAGCACCTCGCCGGGCGTCGCGAAGACGGCCGAGATCGACGACGTGCAGACGATGCTGCCGCGCCCCTTTTCCAGCATCTGCGGCAGGACCGCCTTCGTCATCAGGAACATGCTCTTCACGTTCACGCCCATCAGCCAGTCCCATTCCGACTCCTCGATGTCGAGGAACGGTTTGACGATCAGCGTGCCCGCGTGATTGAACAGGATGTCCGCATTGCCATACTGCCGGCGCGCCGCGTCGACCGCCGCCTGCACGTCCGACTGCTTCGACACGTCGGCGCCGACGCCCATCGCCTGCAAGCCGGCATCGCGCAGCCGCGACGCGAGCGTTTCGGCCGCGTCGCCGTCGCGGTCGATGATCGCCACCTTCGCGCCCTGCGCGGCGAACAGTTCGGACGCGGCGCCGCCGCATCCGCCCGCGCCGCCGCTCACGATGGCGACCTTGCCGGCCAGGCGCCCGTCAATCTTGGCATTCATTCGTCGCTCTCCAGTCTGGTTCGTTCGGACCGTTCAGCTGAACAGCGTCCGAAGATGATCGTTGAGAAAACGGCCTTCCGGGTCCACGCTGCGGCGCAGTTCGCGGAATGCTTCGGCCTTCGGGAACCAGCGATCCACGTCATCGCGGTTCGTGAAATGGAGCTTGCCCCAGTGCGGACGCGAACCGTAATCGCGCAGGATGTCGTCGACGTCCTTCAGGAACGGCCAGTAGTCGACGCCGTTCGGCCCGCCCGAGCACGAGATGGTGACGCTGTCCTGATTGTTGAACGGGCTGATCCACGCCGGATCGCCCTTGGTGAAGCGGTACTCGACCGGAAAGATGCAGTCGCGATGCTTCGTGAGGATCAGGTCGCGCACGCGGCGCAGCGCTTCCTTGCCGTGTTCGGCGGGCACGGCGTATTCGAGTTCGTGGAAGTTCGCGACGTAGTGAATCGCATAGACCTCGGCGCTGTAAGCGATCTTCTCGTGCTCGCTTTCGAAGAACGTGCGTTCGTCGGTGATGTCCATCACCTTGATTTCGCACACGTCGTAGTCTTTCTTCGAGTTCGACACCTTCGCGGTGTCGGGCAGGCAGTACAGGTGGCGGCTTTCGGACGTCGGGCACCAGAAGAAACCGAAATGCCGGTGCGTGGCCGCGAGGTCGTCGTACTTTTCCATCAGCGCCTCGAAGTCCTCGCGCCACACGCGGTCGTGCAGCCAGAACGCGTCGGTCACCTGCAGCGTCAGCTCCGACACCACGCCGAACAGGCCGATGTTCACCTGCGTCGCGTGCAGCAGGTCGAGGTCCTGCCTGTCGCTCACCTCCATGATCGAGCCGTCGGGGCGAACGATCCGCATCCCGACGACCTGCGACGATAGATTGCTCAGCGTCACCCCCGTGCCGTGCGTGCCGGTTGCGAGCGCACCGGCAATGGCTTGCGAATCGATGTCGCCCTGGTTGACGAGCGAGAAGCCGATGTCCTTCAGATGACGCGTCACCGCGTTGATCCGCGTGCCGGCCTTCACCGTGACGCGTTTTCGTTGCTCGTCGACCGCGACGATGCCCTGGTGGTCCTTCAGTGACAGCAGCAGGCCGCTCGTCGCGACGACCGGCGTGAACGAATGTCCCGATCCCGAGCATCGGACGTTCTTGCCCTGGCTCGTCGCCGCGTGCACCAGTTCGGCGATCTCCGCCTCGCTGGTCGGCGACGCGATGTGCGCGGCAACGCACGACTGATTGCCCACCCAGTTCCGCCAGAATCCGCCACGTGGAAGCTCCATCGACGTCTCTCCAGAAGTGTGCCGCCGGTCCCACGCCGGCAGCCGTGTTCGGTTCGTCCGGCAACGAAGCGGGAGGCTCCCGGCGCCGGCGCGATGCGATGCGTTGTGTTCCGTTCGTGCCAAAGGTATTGCGCCGGCCGGCTTTTCACTATCGGATTTCGGCAAGCGAGGGTTTCTTCGGGGAATCGGGCCAGCGGGGTTTTTGACCGGCTCGTGCAGCGGCTACAATGCATCGATCCGGCCCGCCCCTTCCCGACACCGATGACGCCGTCCGCCGATCCGAGCGATTTTTCTGGCGCCCCGCCGTTTGCACGAACGGTGGCGTTCTGCGCGTTCACCGACGTGGAGGAACAGGCGCGAATCTTCGACGGCTGGGATCTCAACTACACGCAGATCTCGGGCGGCCTGTTTCATGGCTCGTCGTCCATCGTGTCGCTCGGCGGCATCCGGCTCCTGGTCGAGGACCTCGACAAGGTGATCCTGCAGCAGGGCGCGGTGCCGTCCGACCGCATCGCGGTGGCCGTGCCTCTGGAACTCGAAGGTCATGCACGCATGTGCGGCGAGAAGAGCGGGCGCGACAGCCTGCACGTGTTCTCGAGCCAGCCCGTGTTCGAGTTCTATTCGCCCGACCGGCACGTGCTCGTGAACGTCGAGATCGAACCCGACAAGCTGTCGACGGAGGCGATGCGCACGCTCGCCGCGTCGCTGCGCGCGCGTACCTTCGCGCCGCTGATCCCGATGACGACCCAGGTGGCGGACCGCTTGCGCGACCTGCTGCGCCACACGATGGCCGCGGCCGCGAAAAGCACGCCGATCGAGGACGTGACGACGCAGGCGCGGATCGAACTGCTCGAGCGGACCGTGCTGTATGCGATTTCCGAAGCGATGACGATGCCCGCGCCGGACGCGGACGCCCTCGCGACGCGGCGGACGAAGTACTGGTCGCTCGTGAACGCGGTGCAGGCGCGGCTGCAGGATGCGTCGACGTGTCCGCTGTCGATCGCCGAACTGTGCGTGCAGCTCGGCATCAGCCGGCGTACCGCGCAATACGCGTTCAACGACACGCTCAACCTGAATCCGATCGCCTATCTGCGCGCCGTCCGGCTGAATCACGTTCGCCGCGAGCTGCGGCTCGGCGGCTCCGTGACGTCGGCCGCGACGAAGTGGGGCTTCTGGCACCTGAGCAGCTTTGCGCAGGACTACCGAGCGATGTTCGGCGAGTTGCCGTCGGCGACGGCGCGGCGTTACGCGCACCGGGAAGCCGAACATCGATCACGCGATACGTGACGCGGCCTCGCGTTGCCTGCGCATGAACCGAGCTTCCATGACGAAAGCCGCGGCCGGACATGCGCCGCGGCGGGTTGAAAGCGGGCCGCAGCAGCAGGGGGCGGCCGGCACCGGCCACCACCCTGCGCACGACCTCGCTATACCGTCACTCCTGCTGATCCTGCTCCGCCTGCACCTGCCGCTGCTGGATGAACTGCCGCACATCGCTCATCGTCACGCGACCGGTGTGTTTCGCATCGATCTCGTCGAAGTGCTTCGCGACGAAGCCCAGCCCGCTGCTCTGCGCCTGCGCTTTCGTCACCGCCGCGCCGTTGCTCAGCACCGTGTTGCCGCCGAGCCGGGCGTCGACGCGCCGCTGCGCCTGCTGCTGCAGCGTCGCGCCGGTCGACGGCAATACCGGCGCCACGCGCGTCGAAGGAAAGAACGGACCGTCGACGCCGTGCCCGCCGGGCGGCAGCTTCACCGGTGCCACCGCCTGCGGCGGCAGTGCATGGGCGCTGCTCATCACGGCACCGAGGACGATCAACGCAGACATACGCCGCATCAAGTTGATTAGGGACATGATCACTCGCATTCAATGGATGAATAGAGGGTTCCTTTTCGCAAGGAGTCCGTCGTTTACGGTGCCACCGCCAGCGTCGTCGCGGCCGTCGCGCCCGGCACGCTGCCGGTCGGCGTGCCGGCCGGATTCTCGTCCGGCCATGGCGGCGGCAGCGTGCGCAGCGTCAGCGCGGTCGGAATCCGCCCGCCCTGATAGAAGATCTTCAGGTCGCGCTTCATCTGCGGACGGGCCACGTCATCCAGATACGTCATGTGCCCGCCCGGGAAGAAGTTCACCTGCAGCTTCGGGTTCAAGCCCTTCACGGTCTGCAGCCGCGCGAGTTGCTTCTCGGTGTTGAAGAACGGCGTCGCCAGATCGTGAAGGCCGTTCTCGGCGAGCACCCGGAGCTTCGGATTGAGCTGCAGCGCGCCGAGCAGATCCGGGATCGAGTCGGGCATCGGCTGGCCGTCATGCGAGAAGTCCCACACCTGGATGATGTTGTCGTTCAGCGGCAGGTAGGTCGCGTTCGGCGCGGTGTAGCCGAGGTAGTCGGGCATCTGCGTCGCGAGCGCGTTCGTGAACGGCTGCGAGATCAGGATGTCCGACGGATCGCCGTCCGTCTGCAGTCGCGGATCCGAGTTCGGCAACGACACACGTCCGTCGTAGCGGCCGATCGTCGTGCCGGGCAGCAGGCTCGTGCCGAACGGATTCGCGTTGAAGTAGCCGCGCAGCGCCTGCTGCGTGAGGCTCGACGGCAGCGACCACAGCTTCAGCGTCGCATCGCTCGGGAACACCGGCGTGCCGAGCGCATCCGGAATGCCGAGCTGGCTTAGCACCCACGACTGCGAGTACTGCTGCAACTGGTTGTAGATCAGCGTCGTGAACAACTCGGTCTGCAGTGCATACAGATACGGGTTGACCGGCGCCGGCGACACCTGGTTGAAGTACGCCGCTACCGCTGCATAGCCGGGCAGGTAGCCGGCCACGGTATCGGTCTCGAGCAGCAGCCCTTCTGTCGACTGCGTGATCGCCACCGCTTCCACCGCATCGGCGAAGTAGTTCAGGATCGACGACTGCAGCACGATCCCCGTCAGGTGCACGCCGGCCGATTCGAGCGCCAGCGCGAGCATGTCGGTACGCGGCGTGCCGTAGGATTCGCCGTACAGGTAGATCGGCGACGTGCCGCGGCTGTTGACGTTCAGGTAGCGCTGGATGAAGTCGCGCATGATGTTGACGTCCGCGTCCGAACCCCAGTACTTCTGGTTGGTGTTCGGCAGCACGGCTTCCGACAGCCCGGTTCCCGGCGGGTCGATGAACACGAGGTCGGTCGTGTCGATCAGGCTTTCCGCGTTGTCGACGAGCGGATAGTTCGGCCAGTTGTTGCCGAGCAGCGGATCGGGCGTGGCGACGCGCGTCGGCGCGAAGGAGCCGAGGCGCAGCCAGATCGACGACGATCCGGGGCCGCCGTTATAGACGAACGTGACGGGGCGTGGCTTGCCGTTCGTGCTCGGCGCGGTGTACGCGACGTATGACATCGACGCTTCCGCGTTGCCGTTCGCGTCCTGCGCGGTCAGGTGGCCCGTGGTCGTCGTGTAGCTGACCGTCGTGCCGCCGGATTTCCACTGGTAATGCATCACCGCCGCCTTCTCCGAGACCTGCGCGGCCGCGAGGCCGTCGGTCGCGTTCATCGAATAGGCGACGGGGTCGACGTAAGGCTGGTTCGCCGCCGGCGACTGGCTGCCGGCCGCCGCTTGCGCGCTGGCCTGCTGGCTGGCGGTGGCCTGCGCGAGGCTCGACGCGCCGACCGACGAAGAATCGTCGCCGCCGCAGCCCGCGAGCACGAGCGTCACGACGGTCAATGCGCCTAGCCCGGCCAGCCGGCCGCGACGCGCGCGGCGGCTGCCGGTACTGCTCCTGTCTGGTTTCATCTCTGTCCTTGGGTCGGATACCGCTTCACACGGGCCGCCATCGCCGGCGAAAAACGCGCAGGCATACCCGCCACTCGCGTTGCACGATCGGCAGACGGCGGTTGGGGACTGGATTTCTTCGAGAGACTGAACTTGATACAGACACAGCAAACTGCTGGCGGAGAATGATGCGGGTAACGCCGCCCCCTTGCAGTTTCGACGACTTATCGTATTACCAAAATTTACGACATCACAAAAATAGGCGGTGCTGCGCCGCGTTGTCAAAGATCATTCCGATATTAAAAAATCTCTTATGATGCAAACGGCGATCAGTGTTTGGCATTTGAAAGAAAACACGATTGTTCGCCCGTGGTTTGTTATATGAGTCGTTTTTAGTGGAATGCGGCGGCGTTTTCGCATGTTGAACACCCCTTCCAGGCTTCGACATGGCGCATGGACACCCTTCAAATCGACAGGATTTTTCTTTCATTTTAATTATCCCAAATCGATTAGCGCGATTCATTGAATAAAAATTGGCATTGTCCAAAAAATACCGATTCCGATTATCTCCCGGACACGCAATGGAATTATTTACCCGACATCGGAATGAAACCGCGGAGTTCGCCAAACGGCATTGATGCGTAATGCGAGGGCATTCGCCATGAAGAAGCCGTCATTCGCGCCGCGCATTCGGGATCGCATCGCGGCGATCGCGAATCGGGTACGTGACGGCCGAGGGGGAGAGAGGCAGCGCGAGCGGCACAAGCACCGCCCGCGCGGCGACGTGGGACAACGTCGCACGCCGTACTTCAGACACGCGAGTCAGCGATCAGCGCCCGCCGCCCGGCAGCGCGATATCGATCAGCACCGGATCGTGATCCGACGAACGATAGGCATCCGGCGCGTAGAACGTCTTCTGCTGCTCCGCCGACTTGAACGCGAGCGTGTACTGCAGCGCGATCGGCTCGTCCGCGTTGATGTGCCATTCGTGCACGGCCTTCACGTGCGATGCGAGCGGCAGCGACGCGAGCGCGTGATCGAGGTAGCCGGCTTCGCCGTTGTACACGTAGCTGTACGCATTGGCGCCGATCCAGCGCGACACGAGGTTGCGGTAGCCGCGCGATTCGAGCAGGCGGATCGGGTCTTCATACGTGTAGCTGTTGAAGTCGCCGATCAGCAGCGTGCCCTGCCCCGCGACGCCCGTCGGGGTGCCGGCGAGCCAGTCGGCCAGCTTCGCGGCCGCGCGCGTGCGCGTCGGATTCCAGCAGCCCTGGCCGTCGCCCTGGTCGAGGTCGTCGTTCGCGGCGTCCGGGCAGTTCTTCGACTTCAGGTGGTTAACTGCGATCGTCAACGCCTGCTTGCCGCCGATCCGGCGGAACGACTGCGCGAGCGGCTGGCGGTTCTTGTCGTCGATCGCGAGCGTCGACGCGCGGCCGACGGGTTCGACCGCGCGGCTGTCGTAGATCATCGCGACCGCGATCGCGTCGCCGCCGAGGCGCGACGTGCCCGGATCGACGACGCGCCAGTTGCTGCCGAGCTTCGCCGCGAGCTGACGCACCGCGCTCAGTTCGCCGTAGCCGTTGTTCTGGATTTCCATCAGGCCGATCACGTCGGCGTCGAGCGCCTTCAGCGCGCTGACGATCTTCGCTTCCTGGCGCTGGAATTCCTGGTAGTTCTTCGCGCCGCGGTTGTTCGGATCATCGAAGCCGCCGCCGAGACCGTTGCCGTTGAAGTAGTTGAGGACGTTGAACGACGCGACGCGCAGGTTCGATTTCGGATCGCGCGCCGGTGCGTTGGTGCGCGGGTTCGAACGCGTGTCGAAAGCAGGCGCCGCTGCGCCGGGCAGCGGCTGCACGCGCCATGCGCCGTAGCGCACCTCGAGCACGCCTTCGACGTCGCGCACGGTGTAGCCCGAGCGCAACGTGTTCGCGGCCGACAGTTCCGGCGCCGGATACGGCACGCTCGCCGGGTTCTGCTTGTTCGAGCCGTCGTCGAGGACCAGCCGGTTGCGTGCGTTCGCATCGATCTGCGTCTGCGCCTGCGACGGCGGCACCACGCTCGTCGGCGTGCGCAGGCGGCCGTTGCTCAGCAACACGCTGCCGTAGCGGCCGAGTTCGTAATTCTCGGTGACGGTGAGCGTCTGTGGCAGGCGCACGCGCATCCCTTCATAGGCGGCGAACGCGTTCGGGTTGTCGACCGGCAGCGTGAGCGTCGCCGGCGTGACCGTCTGGTTGTTCGCGCACACCGCGATCGCGCCCGACAGCGTGAGCTGCGTCTGCCCGTATTTTTCCTCGACCTTGCCCGTCACGTGCACGAGATCGCCGGCCTTCGCGCGCACTTTCGGCGCATAGACGAACAGGCCTTCGGAGACACCAGGCTGGTTGCGGCGCTGCGCGTCGGCCTGCTGGACGAAGAAGCCGCCGAAGCCATCCGTGCCGCCGAAATCGGCGGTGACGACCGCTTCGATCGACACGTTCTGGCCGGCGAGCGGCGACGGCGCGCCGGGCCCCTGGATGTCGGCGATCGGCGTCGCGCTGCCGCCGCAGTTCGGACTGACGGGAGCGGCGGTGGCGGCGAAGACCGGTGCGGCAAGCGTGGGCAGCAGCAATAGCGGGGCAAACAGGCGGATTGTCGAGCGCATGACGGGGAATCCCGGTTGTGAGGATAGCGAAAGCTTAGCGGCACTCGGTGACAGTTTTTAGTAACCAGAAGATAGATGGATGTAATATTCCGGCATCGCGCCACGATGGCGATCAGCCTCGCGCTCACGGTCGGAAAGCGCGAAATCCTCCGATCAAAACCCCCGCTGTTCCGACGATTTCCCGATACCGGCTTCGCCTGCCGACCGTGGCGCAAAACTGTCCCCGGCAACGCGCTCGACGCGAGCACGGCGGCCGGCACAACCGCCTCGATCCGCAACACCACCCCGCACCATCGCAACAGCCCGGCCGGCAGACGTCGCGCATCGAGGCGCACAACCTGACCGCGCGCCTCGGTGCGCGCAGCGGCCTGATCGCGCTGCGCGAGCTCGCCACATCGGTCAACCGGATGCTCGACCGGCACGAGCGCGCATTCGTGCGGCCGTCGCAGTTCTCGTCCGATCTCGCGCACGACATGCGCGCGCCGCTCGCGAACGTGATCAGCGCGTCGCAGGTCACGCTGTCGCGTGCCCGCACGACCGAGCAATACGAAGCGCTGATCGATTCGAACATCAAGGAATGCGAACGGTTGCAGCGGATGATCGAGAACATGCTGTTTCTCGCGCGCACGGGCAATCGGACGGACAACGCGCGGCAGCGCCTGAAGACCGCCGAACTCGACGCCGGCAACGAGCTGCGCCGGCTCGCGTCGTATTTCCAGGCGCTTGCCGAAAGCAGCCGGCTCGGCTAGACTGCCCTTCGTCTTTGGGGAGTAGCCTGCTTTCCATCCCCGGAAAGCGAACGCGTCAACACACTCGGCCTGCGGCCGTGGCGCGTTCGGCCAAATCGGTCTGGCGAGACCATCGACGCATCGCGTCGTTCCTGGTCGGACGTCGGCAGATGCGTCATGGTTCGTCCACGTCCGACCACGGAGCCCCCATGTTCCTTCCAGACTTCCCCCTGCGTTTCGTTCGCTGCGTCCGTTCCGCCACTGCCTGCGTGCCTGCCTGCGGAGGTGCCGCATGACGTTGATGCTCGTCGAACTGGCGCTCATGCTGATCGTCATCCTGGTCGCCGCCGAACTCTTCACGAATGCGCTCGAACATCTCGGCGAGCGGCTGAAGATTTCAGAAGGCGTGACCGGCTCGCTGTTCGCCGCCGTCGGCACCGCGCTTCCCGAAACGATGGTGCCGCTGCTCGCGCTCGCGGGCGGCACGTCGAACGCGGCCGTGAACGAGGAAATCGGCGTCGGCGCGATTCTCGGCGCGCCGCTGATGCTCGCGACGCTGACGACCTTCCTGATGGCGCTCGCGGTGATCCGCTCACGCGGAGTGACCGGCACGATCGCGCCCGAGCGCACCGGCTTCGTGCGCGACCTGAACTATTTCATCGCCGCATTCACACTCGCCACCATCGCGATGTTCGTTCCGCATCACGTGTGGGCGGTCCGCGCGCTGCTCGCCGCGATGCTGGTCGGCATCTACGTGCTGTACGTCCTGATGACGTTCCGCGCGTCAACGCTCCTCGTCGATGCCGGGCACGGCACCGAGGCGCCGCACGCGATGTTCCTGTCGCGCATCGGGCTGCCGACCAACCTGGCGACCATCGCGCTGCAACTCGCGCTCGGTGTCGCGCTGCTCGTCGGCGGGGCGAAGGGCTTCATTCACGGCGTCGAGGGTGTGTCGCACCTGCTCGGCATCTCCGCGCTGCTGCTGTCGCTGATCATCGTGCCGATCGCGACGGAATTGCCGGAAAAGGTCAACAGCGTGCTGTGGATCCGCCGCAAGAAGGACACGCTCGCGTTCGGCAACATCACCGGTGCGATGGTGTTCCAGGGCACACTGTTGCCCGCGATCGGCATCATGCTCACGCCGTGGGAACCGCGCCCCGAAGTGCTGACCGGTGTGATCATCACGCTCGCGGCGGCGGTGTGGCTGCGCGTCAATGCCCGCGCGAGCGGGCTCGCGATCTGGGCGTTGCTGGCAAACGGGGCCGGGTATGTCGGCTATCTGTTCGTGACGCTGACGCGCTGACTGCGCGACGCGCTTCGATCACGCCACATCGGGCCGAGCGTCGGCCTGCAGCACCTGCTGCACGGCCGGCCGCGCGCGCACCCGCTCGTACCACGCGCGCAGGTTCGTGTACCGGCTCAAGTCGATGTCGGCGTGGTACACCGAACCCATCCAGTCAGCCTTGCCCCAACCCGTCAGCGCGAACAGGTACGCGTCGGCGATCGTGAACGTGTCGCCCGTGACGAAGGTCTTGCCGTCGAGCTGGCGGTCGATCCATGCGAAGCGGCTGTCGAGCTTCTGCCGCGCCGGGTCGACGTATTTCCCCGCCTGCACCGCGTACAGCAGCGGGATGAAGCCCTTGTGGATCTCGGTGCCGAGAAAGTTCAGCCACTCCATCAGCCGGTAGCGCGCGAGCGTGCCGTACGCGGGTGCGAGCCCCGCGTCGGGGCGCAGGTCGGCGAGATACTGCGCGATCACCGGCCCTTCGCGCAGCATCGAGCCGTCGTCGAGTTCGAGCAGCGGCACGTAGCCGAGTTCGTTGACGTCGTGATAGTCGCGACCGTCTTCGATCCGGTGCTTGCGCGCGTCGACCGTGACGATCTTCGCATCGACGCCCGCTTCGCGCAGCACGATGCGAATCGCCTGCGAACAGCTGCCGGGAGCGTGATAGAGCTTCATGTGTTTCCTTGGTTGGGTGGTTCGACTCTCGATTCGCCGCGACGCGGGCGCTAATATCTCGCATCGGCGCAGCGCTGAGAAGAAGGCAGTCGTTTGTGCCGTAGTCACAAAAAAGTTACCTACCGGGGTTCAGCAGTATGAAAACGAGTGCGACAGGATGTTCGGTGGAAGAAGCGATGCGCCTGCTCGGCGGCCGCTGGCGGCTGCTGCTCGTGTCGTATCTGCTCGACGGGCCGAAGCGCTTCAGCGACCTGCGCCGCGACATGCCGGGCATCTCGCAGCGCATGCTGACGCTCGATCTGCGCGCGCTCGAAGACGCCGGCTTCGTGCGGCGCACGGTGTATCCGGAAGTGCCGGTGCGCGTCGAGTACGATCTGACCGCGGACGGCGACCGACTGCGGCCCGTCGTCGACGTCATGCGCGAGTTCGGGTTGTGGCTGAAGACTCGCGATGCGCACTGCGCGGTTGAAGCGGAAGCCGCGCTGCCCCGATAACCCCTCATCGAGAGAAACATCATGGAACTCCATGCCACCGTCGGCGCGGCAACGTCCGACATCGACGACGACGAAAGTTTCGCGAACATCTATTGCCACGACGCGGCGCAGAACTATTGCTTCTCGCTGCTGCGCTTTCCGGAGGAAACGTCGATCGAGGTGATGGTGCTCGACCAGCTCACCGCGCACGTGAAGGATCTGACGGTGCGCCTCACGGGCGACACGATCGAAGTCGAGCTCGATGAGCGCACCGCAGCGCGTCTCGACGGCAACACGCATTACGTGATTCATCTCGCGCCCGGCGAGCACGATCCGGTCGCGCTGCGTGCCGCGCTCAAGGAAATCTTCGACGGCAAGAGCGGATATCGCGACGACAGCGCAAGCACGTAACCCGCCGTGCCCGGCACGCGTTCATGACGATCGCGTTCTTCGGCAACGGCTTCGCATCGATCACATGGCCGCTCGTGTCAGGCCTCGCACCCGCGCGGCTGCTCGGCCTCACGGGCGGCGTGTTCAATCTCATCGGCGATCTGGCCGCGATCGCGACACCGATCGTGATCGGGCTGCGGGTCGGCAAGGTCGACCGCATCGACGCGTGAGCAGGTGCCGCGCTACGCGGCGAGCGCGACCGCCTTGATGTTGAACGCGCGCAGCAAATCCTCGCAGAACGCGTCGACGATCGGCCTGTCGCTCGCGCTGCGCTTCATCGCGAGATGCAGCGGCACGTCGAAGCTGAGCGTCGTGCGGCCGATGGCCTTCACGAGCCCGCGCTGCTCGAACGGCTCCGCGTAATGCGCGGGCAGATAGCCGAGATGGCCGCCCGACAGGATCAGGATCGTCGCGGCCTCGATGCTGTCCGCGCTCGCGGTCACGCGCCGCTCCGGCAGCGGATACTGCTCCTCCGGCACCGGATAAGTGCGCCATACCCAGTCGTGCGCCTGCAGGTCGTCGGCCGACACCGGCCGTGACGCATGAAACAGCGGATGGCCGCGCCCGCAGTAGATCACCTGTTCCTCGGTAAACAACGGCGTGTAGTCGAGCCCCGGCACGCGGTGCCAGAAATACCCGATCGCGAGATCGAGCTGGTTGTTGACGAGACTTTCCTCGAGTTCCTGCGGCGACGCGACCTTCATCGAGAACGTGACGGCCTGGTCGCGCTTGCGGAACGCGCCGATGGCATCCGCCAGGCGCGCGTTTTCGACGAGCGGCGCCTGCCCGATCAGGCCGATCGACAGCGTGCCGACCAGCTTGCGGTCGATGTCGCGCACGCGCGCGACGAACTCGGACGTCGCCGCGACGAGCGTGCGTGCCGTGGCCACGAAGCGTTCGCCCTTCGACGTCAGCCGAAAGCCGCCGCGGCCGCGATCGCACAGCTTGAAACCGACGCGCGCTTCCAGCGCGGACAGCTGCGTGCTGATCGTCGACTGCCGCACGCCGAGCGATGCCTCGGCGGCCGTGATGCCGCGTGCGTCGACGACGGCGAGAAAGACCCGGATGAGCCGGAGATCGAGATCGGTTGTATTCGAAAACATGCTTCGAGCTGCTGCGCCTGAGCGCGTTGTCGGGCCGGCGCGACACCGGCCGTCTTTACCGATGCACCTTGCCGGACGCGCGCCGCCATCGGCAACGGCACGCGCCATACGCGTCGCTCGCGGACATCGCGCGTCGCTTACATCGGGAAGCCCATCGCCTTGATCCCGTTTATCCACGCGCGCTTCCAGCCGCCTTCGGCATCCGCGCCATCGAACGCGTGGAACGTGATCTTGGCGGCGACCCAGCGCATCGGCTCGGGCGGGATGTAGCTCGGGCTCTGGTTCGCGATGTCGAGCTTGCGTTCCGGGCTGTCGCGATCGAACAGGATGTTCAGCCCCATGAACGCGCCGAACCGGCTCGCCGCGACGCCGAAACCCGTGTAGCCGGCGACGAACACGGCCTTGTCGCCGAGGTAGCGCTTCGCGAACACCGAGCCGCGCGAGCAGTAGTCGATCGGGCCGCCCCACGCGTGCGAGAAGCGCACGTCGGCAAGCTGCGGGAACGTGCGATGGAACGCCTCCGCGAGCCGGTAGTAGGTTTCGCGCTCGCCGTCCTGGTGCGGCTCGGGATCGCCGTCGAAGTGATAGCTGACCAGCCCGCCGAAGATGATGTTGTTGTTCTTCGTCAGCCGGAAATAGTTCAGCTGTGTGCGCGTGTCGTACACGCCCTGGCGATTCTTCCAGCCGATCCGCGCGAGCTGTTCGTCGGTGAGCGGCTCGGTCGCGAGCACGTGGTCGCGCACCTGCATCACGCGGCGGTTGATGTCGGGAATGCCGACCTTCGCCGTGCCGCTGCCGAACACGACGCGCGGCGCGCGCACGCTGCCCTTCGGCGTCTTCACGTACACCGTGCCGCCTTCGTCCGTCACCTTGGTGAGCGGTGTGTGTTCGTACAGCTTCACGCCGAGCGACAGCGCCGCGCGCTTGAGCCCCCACGCGAGCTTCGCCGGATGCACGATGCCGCTGCGGTTGCGCGACCACAGCGCGCCCGCGAACAGCGGCGAGTTCAGCTGTTCGAGCGTTTCGTCGCGGTTCAGCAGCACGACGTCGTGTCCGTATTCGCGATGCAGGTCGTAATCGCCCTTCAGATGCGCGAGGTGCTCGGGATCGACCGCCACCGTCATCTCGCCGTTCCACTCGATGTCGGCGTCGATGTCGTAGCGCTTCAGCGTTTCCTCGAAGCCGTCGAGGTTGCGATGGCCGAAAGCCTCGAGCTGCGCGATGTCGTTCGGGAATACGCGCACCGCGTTCGGCAGCCCGTGCATCACCGACGTCGAGATGATCCCGCCCGCGCGGCCCGATGCGCCATGCGCGACCTTGCCGGCCTCGATCAGCACCACGTTCAGGTGCGGCATCTGCTCCTTCGCCTGCACGGCCGCCCACAGCCCCGTGAAGCCGCCGCCGACGATCAGCAGGTCGGCCGTCGCGTCGCCGACGAGTTCCGGCTCGGTGGCCGGTGCGGCCGGGTTGTCGAGCCAGTACGGGAACAGCTTCGTATGCGCGAGCGCCTCGGCGGCGCTCAGTGCGACCGGTGCGCGACGCAAGGCGTGTGCGTGCGCGTGCGCCGGTGCGGCCCGTGTTGCTTCGTTGACTTCCATTTCCATGATCCCAGCCATTCCACGTGATCGCGGCCCGCGCATGTCGAGCGTGCGCGGCGTGCCGCATTCGCCGATTTCGCCGATCGCATCGATTCCGCCGATGGCGACGTGCGGCGCATGCACCGCAAGTCGCGATGCGTCCTGTCGGCAAAAGCGCGACGGACTTCGCTTGCGGTCGATCGAAAACGCAACCGCCGGCGGGCCCGCGTCAATCCGACGACGACACCCGGGCGGCGGTCGCTCGCATCACGACTTCTCGAGCAGCACGTAGAACTTCTTCGCGTCCTCGATCGTCTCCCAACGGCCCGCGAAACCGGCCGGCAGCAGGTAGCCCTGGCCCGGCGCGAATTCCTTCCGGTTGCCTTCCACGTCGGTCAGCGCGATCCGGCCCTCGACGAGCCACACCGCCTCGTCCGCCGCCGTTTCCGGAAACTCCACCGAGCCGACCTTGCCTTCCCACCAGCCGATGAGGTAGCTGCCGCTCTTGCCTTCGGCCGCGCGCCAGTCGCTTTCGTCCATCCCGAAGTCGAGCTTCGTGAATTCGCCAATGCCTGCGCCGAGCGGCAGGATGTCCTTGATCAGTTTGGTCATCTGAATCTTTCGTCTCTGAATTGAAAAGCAGAGACAAAGTTACTCATTTACACTGCCCCGGTATGCCCCCCTTCGGGGGGGACAAGTCGCGTTTTCCGCGGTGCGCAAGGTCGCAGGACGCCATACCGCATTTCCCCCTAATGACGTTTCGGACTTCGGACGCTAAAATCGCCGCCGCTTTTCACCGGGGAACCGCATGCTGCTCAACGTGAACCCCTCAGACCGCGACACCGACCGCTTCGTCGTGTCGTTCAAGGCGCTGGGCGAGCTGATCGAAACGGTCGGCACGCCGCACTTCGTGCCGCGCCTCACGCAATTGCTGAACGACGTGGTACCGCTCGACGTGGCGCACGTCGAACGTTCGCGCGTCGACGGCACGATGCCCACCGGCTACCGCTGCGAATGGATCGGCAGCAGCGGCATCGGCACCGCGACCGCCGAGATCTCCGACGTGATGACGCTCTACTACGAGCGCTTTCTCGACAGCGACCCGCTGTTCGCGGGGCTGCGCGGCAAGACGGGCACGATGCTGGTCGTGCGCGATATCGCGGCGATTCCGCCCGGCGAATTCCGCCAGCGGCTGTTCGACGACGTGCGTATCGGCCACGAATGCGTGCTCGCGCGCGGCACCCGCTACGCGCAGCTTTCGATCGCGCTGGAACGCGGCCGTGATCGCCCGCCGTTCACGCTCGCCGAGATGAACCGCTTTCGCAACGTCAGCGACGTGCTGTTCCCGCTGCTCGAGTTGCACGCGTCGACCACCGCCGCGCGGCGCGTCGCGCATCCGACACCCGAAGTGCATCCGCTCGCGCAGTTCGATGCGCGGATCGCGGCCGACGGCGTGAAGCTGTCGAAGCGCGAATACGAAACCTGCAAGCATCTGATCTCCGGCAAGACCGTGCCGGAAACCGCCGACATCCTCGGCGTGCGGGTCGCGTCGGCCGAGTCGTACGTGAAGCGCGCGTTCGCGAAGCTCGGTGTGCGTACGAAGCGCGAGCTTGCCGCATGGGGCTCGGCCGCGCCGGCGTTTCGCGCGGCCGCGGCGCACGACGGCGACGGCGCGCCGCCGCCCGCGATCGCGCGCTGATCCGGTCCGACGCCGACCGTCCGCCGACGGTCACGCTGCGTCGATGCGGCGGCGCCACTCGCATCGAGCGCCGTCGATGTAAACGTTGCGACTTCAAGATCTTCGCGTGCGCGTTCTCCTCTACCATCGGCCGATCGCTTTTCACCAGAAAGAGGAGACGGCCCGATGCAACGCGAACTGAACCAACCCATGGGCGGCAACGAGATGCCGCGCTTTGGCGGCATCGCCACGATGATGCGCCTGCCGCAGGCCGACACGACCGACGGCCTCGACGTGTGCTTCGTCGGCGTGCCGCTGGACCTCGGCACGTCGAACCGCTCGGGCTCGCGCTTCGGCCCGCGCCAGATCCGCACCGAATCCGTGCTGCTTCGCCCGTACAACATGGCCACGCGCGCGGCACCGTTCGATTCGCTGCAGGTCGCCGACATCGGCGACGTCGCGACCAATCCGTACGACCTGAAGGATTCGGTGCGCCGCATCGAGGAAGCGTATGACGAGATCGTCGCGAACGGCTGCCGGCCGATCACGCTCGGCGGCGACCACACGATCGCATGGCCGATCCTGCGCGCGCTGCACAAGAAGTACGGCAAGGTCGCCGTGGTGCACGTCGACGCGCACGCGGACGTGAACGACACGATGTTCGGCGAGAAGATCGCGCACGGCACGCCGTTCCGCCGCGCGGTGGAGGACGGCCTGCTGCAATGCGACAAGGTCACGCAGATCGGCTTGCGCGGCACCGGCTACCACGCGGACGATTTCGACTGGTGCCGCCAGCAGGGCTTCACGGTCGTGCAGGCGGAGGATTGCTGGAACAAGTCGCTCGCGCCGCTGATGACGCAGGTGCGCGAACGCATCGGCGACACGCCGGTCTATCTCAGCTTCGACATCGACGGTCTCGATCCGTCGTTCGCACCCGGCACCGGGACACCGGAAATCGGCGGGCTGTCGGTGCAGCAGGGTCTCGAGATCATTCGCGGGATGAAGGGGCTGAACATCGTCGGCGCGGATCTCGTCGAAGTGTCGCCGCCGTATGATCCGACCGGCACCACCGCGCTCGTCGGCGCGAACCTCGCGTTCGAGATGCTCTGCGTGATGCCGGGCGTCGCCTGCCGCTAACCCGATCGACAGGAAAACCTTCATGTCCACCGCTGAGCTTTCCCCTGGCGCCACCGCCACCGTGCTGCCCGCCGCGCGCATCGCCGGCCGATCCGTGCGCACGCATTCCGCTGAAGCCGGCGCGCCGATCTTCAATGCGTCGACCGGCGAGACGATCGGCTGGCAGGAATTCGCGACGGCTGCGCACGTCGACGCCGCGGTCCGCGCCGCGCGCGACGCGTTCGCCGGCTGGCGCGACACGCCGCCCGCCGAGCGCGGCCGCCTGCTCGCGACGATCGCCGCGCGCGTCGACGCCAGCCGCGAACGCCTTGCGGCGCTGCAGATGCAGGTGAGCGGCAAGCCGCCGTTCGAGGCCGACGCCGACGTTTGCGACGTCGCCGCGACGTTCGCGTACTACGCGCAACTGTGCGAGAACCCTGCGCTGTTCGCGGCCGAGCCGGTCGCGCTGCCGAGCGACACCGTCGCGGCCGAACGCTTTCACGATGCGGTCGGCGTGGCCGCGCTGATCATGCCGTGGAATTTCCCGATGGTCACGACCGCGTGGAAGCTCGCGCCCGCGCTGGCGGCAGGCTGCACGGTCGTGATGAAGCCGTCCGAACTGACGTCGCCGACCGAGCACGCACTGCTCGACCTGATCGCCGAAGCCGGCGTGCCGGACGGCGTCGTCAACGTCGTCAACGGCGGCGCGGAAGTCGGCGCGGCGCTGACCGCGCATCCGCTGATCGACAAGATCTCGTTTACCGGCAGCACGGCCGCCGGCCGCAGGGTCATGCAGGCCGCGGCCGAAGACATGAAGCGCGTGACGCTCGAACTCGGCGGCAAGTCGTCGCTGATCGTGCGCGACGACGCCGATCTTGAGGTCGCGGTGTCGCTGGCGGTGGCCGGTGCGTTCACGAACGCGGGCCAGATGTGCTCGGCCACCGCGCGCATTCTCGTGCACGACAGCGTGTACCGCGGCTTCATGGCCGCGTTCGAGACGGCCGTTCGCGCGCTCGTCGTCGCACCGCCTTCCGCCGAACACGTCGCGATGGGGCCGCTGATCTCGGCCGCGCAGCGCACGCGTGTCGAGGCGATGCTCGAGCAAGGCATCGCGGCAGGCGCGCGCGTCGCGTTCAGCGGGTGCGTCGCCGAGGGGGGCAGCAACGGCTTCTTCATGGCGCCGGTCGTGGTCGCCGAACCGGCCGTCGACAACCTGCTGTGGACTGACGAGGTGTTCGGCCCGGTCGCGTGCGTGAAGTCGTTCCGCACCGACAACGAGGCGATCGCGCTCGCGAATGACACGCGCTACGGGCTCGTCGCGACCGTCGTGACGCGCGACGCGGAAATCGCGAAGCAGTTCCAGGCACGCGTGCGCGCCGGGCTCGTGTGGATCAACGCATCGCAGCTCATCTACCCGCACGTGTGCTGGGGCGGCTTCGGGCTCAGCGGGATCGGACGCGAACTCGGCGTGACGGGCCTGCGCAGCTACCAGGAACTGCGCCACGCGATGCGCGCGATCGATTGACCGGGGCGGCCGGCCGAAGCATGCGACGCACGCTTCCGATGGTGACGATGTCCGTGCGCGAATACGGCGTCGTCACGGTCGATGTGCCGCCGCTTCGGCCTCGGTATCGTGATACTCGATAAACGTCGCGATCTTCCCGCTTTCGATCGTGAGCAGATGCGCCCAGTCGTCTTCGTACGTGCGGCCGGTGGCATGGACATGCCAGCGTTGCGTGCCGAGCACGACGACCCGGTTGCCGCTGGCGATGAACTCGAGCGGCTCGAAGCGCTCCGCCGTCTGCGTCGACGCCAGCGCCGCGAAGAACGCCGCGACCTCCTGCGGCCCGTGTCTTCTGCCGACGAACGGAACGACGTCGGCCGGCCCCGGGATGAACCAGTCGATACTCTCGGAAAGCGTCTGCAGAATGCCGTCGATGTCGGCCCTGCCGAACGCCGCGTATGCCTGCTGCACGAGTTGCACATTGTCTGGTTCGCTCATCGCACCCTCCCGCCTTCATCGGTTCGCCGGTTCGCCGCGTCGCGGCGCGGAATTCGAGCCGCAGACAACTCAGCATAGTCGAACCGCGAGGCGGCACCCATGGGTGTTCTCCAGCAATCGGGCGGCGTGAATTCCGTATGAGCAGTCGACAGCGGGGCTAACCCGACGCCACGATGACGTGCGCCTGAATCTTGCCGACCACCGGCCCGTCGCCATGACGTTCGGCAATGGCCGCGGTTGCTCGATCCGTGGCGAGCTGAAGCAAGCCGGCATCGCGCGCGACGATTTCGTCGTGCAGCGGCGTTCCCAGGCAATACGCGGTGGCGACATCGCGTGCCGCCGTCGCGCGACTTGCCTTCTCGCGCGTCGCGATGTCGACGTCGGCGAAACCCGCGCGGCGCAGATCGTCCCGGATCAGGGCGACATCGTGATAGCCGTGCGGCGTGCGGGCGAGGAATCGCGGCGGGTCGTGCGGAAACAGCGCCGCGACGGCCTGGGTGACTTCATCGGCAAAGACGTTTTCCTCGATGCGGTCCCAGACACTGAAGACGAAACGCCCGCCCGGCCGCAGCACGCGCCGCGCCTCCGCGTAGCCGGCGACCCGGTCGGGAAAGAACATCGCACCGAACTGACAGCAGACGACCTCGAACGACGCGTCCTCGAACGGCAGCGCGAGTGCATCCGCCTGCCGCCATTCGATACGGCTGTCGGCCCCCTGTCTGGTGACGGCGTAGTCGAGCATCGGCTGGTTGAGGTCCGTCACGACGTAGCGCACGCCGGGGCCGAGCCGTGACGCAAGCGCCCGCGTGACCACGCCGCTGCCGGCGGCGGTCTCGAGCACCGAGCGAGGCGCGAAGGCGGCGACGAGCTCCGCCAGATCGGCCGCATATTCCGCGAAGATAAGCGGAACCATCAGCGTGTCGTAGAACGCGGGAATCGAGCCTGAAAACACCTTGTCGCGATCGGTCATCGCGCTCTCCCTGCAAACGTCGAGTGACGCGGTTGCGCGTCCGTTTCGGCATACGTCAGACCACGCCCTTGCGCGTTCGACATGCGCCGTCTCGGGCGGCCGCGCATGTCGAACGCGGAACAGGCTTCATACATGATAGGCGTTGAAAACGGCGTGCGGCGGCGACGGCGTGTTCGGCCCGAACTACGGCTCTGCGAAGGTCTACACGCTCGTCACGCCCGGCTACCTCGAGCGCTGCCCGAACGTCGGCCGCCTGCTGACCAACCTGAAATTCACGACCGACGAAGAAAACCAGCTGATGGTGCCGATCATGAATCACGCGGATCCGGACCAATCCCGATGCCAGGCTGTCGCATGGCGCCGGCACACGCGGATGGCCTGTCATGAAGTTGTTCTGATTCGGCGCTATTCTCCGCTGTTCATTTCATTTCTGGAGGTGCAATGAAAGCAGGAACAGGAACGACGCACGTCAATCGCTCAGGAATCCGACTCGAATCGAGTCGCGACAACCCCGCTCCGCGTGCCGGTAAGGAAAGTCATTTTCCGCACTGGCGCGGCGCTTTCGTGATCGCCCTCCTCTGCACGCTGGCCGGTTGCGGCGATGGCGATTCCGGCGCGACCGGCAACCTCGCCGCGAACCGCGCATCGGCATCGGGCCCGGCCGCCGCGCCTGTCCTGCATTGCGCCACGGCTTGCCACTGACGGGCACCTGCCCTTGTCCGGCGCGACTGCCATTGCAACGCGCGGCGTTTGAAGCGCGGCGGCGTCCGGCCAGTCCGTCCGGCCATTCATGACAGAGAGCGAACATGCAAAACAAATCCACGACACGACGTCAGTTCCTGGCCGATGCGCTGAAGCTCGCGGGCGCCACGGCAGTCACCGGCATGCTGCCCGAGAGCATCCTGCGCGCGCAGTCGATTCCGGCGGCAACCGTCACCGGCACGATCCAGGACGTGAAGCACGTCGTGATCCTGATGCAGGAAAACAGGTCGTTCGACCACTACCTCGGCACGCTGCGCAGCGCGCGCGGCTTCGGCGATCCGCGCCCCGTCGTGATCTCGAGCGGGTATCCGGTCTGGCGCCAGCCGTGGCTGCTGTCGTACGTGTTTCCGTTCAACCCGTCGCCGCCGCCCGGCAGCGCGAATGGCGACACCTATTACGGAGACCTCGACCACAGCTGGAACGGCACGCACGGCGCATGGAACAACGGCCGCTACGACAATTGGGCCGGCGCGAAGACCAGCGGCACGATGTACTACTTCACGCAGAACGACATCCCGTTCTATTACGCGCTGGCGAGCGCCTTCACCGTGTGCGACAGCTACCACTGCTCGATGCTCGGGCCGACCGACCCGAACCGCCTGTATCTGTGGACCGGTTGCTGCGGCAACGTGCCCGGCTACACGCCGTACACGACCAACACGATGACCGGCACCGGCTGGACCACGATGCCGGAACGGCTGAATGAAGCCGGCGTCACGTGGAAGTTCTATCAGGACAAGGGCAACGGGCTCGATGCCGCTCACGGTTACGGCGAATACAACGGCTCCAGCAAGGATCTCTGGTGGAACGGCAACTACGGTGACAACGTCATCCTCAACTTCAGGCAATACCAGAACCTCGGCGCGAATGATCCGCTCGCACCGGCGCTCAACGGCACGCAAATCGACCCGACGGGTGGCGGCACCGAATACGACACGCGCCTGTTCAGCCAGTTACAGGCCGACGTCGCGAACGACACGCTGCCGCAGGTATCGTGGATCGCCGCGCCCTACGCGTACTGCGAACATCCATCGTGGGCCGCGAGCGGCGGCGAATGGTATGTGAGCAACGTCCTCAACGTGCTGACGTCGAATCCGAAGGTCTGGGCCAGCACGGTGCTGCTCGTGATGTACGACGAGAACGACGGCCTGTTCGATCACGTGCCGCCCGCCGTGCCATCCAGCGCATACGCGGGCACCGGCCTGTCGACGGTCTCGACCGCGGCCGAATTCGTCGGCAGCAGCGGCGCGGCGTCCGACGGTTCGGCCAACGGCGACGTGCCGATCGGCCTCGGCCCGCGTGTGCCGATGTTCGTGATCTCGCCGTGGTCGAAAGGCGGCAAGGTCAACTCGCAGGTGTTCGATCACACGTCGGTGATCCGCTTTCTGGAAACGCGCTTCGGGCTGCAGGAAACGAACATCACGCCGTGGCGGCGCACCGTGTGCGGCGATCTCACGTCGGCGTTCGACTTCACGAATCCCGACCAGACGGTGCCCGCGATCCCGAGCCCGGCCAGCCACATGGACCCGAACGGCTGGACGGTCATCATCCCGCCGGCAACCACCACGGCGGTGCCGGCACAAACGACCGGCCGCAATGCGGCATGCCGGCTGCCGTACGAGTTTTTCGTGCAGGGCAAGGTCAACCGGTCCGGCAAGACGCTCGCGCTGACGATGACCAATACCGGCACGGCTGGCGTGCATCTGCAGGCGTGGGTCGACGGCACCAGCACGATCCCGCGGCAATACACGATCGGCGCCGGCGCGAACGCGTGCACGACCCTGTCCGATTCGCTCGCGCTGAATTCGGCCGGCGGCTACGACTATTCGGTCTACGGGCCGAACGGATTCCTGCAGACGTTCCGTGGCAACGTCGGTGCGTCGGGAAATGCCGGTTCGTCGGCCGAAGTGAGCCTCTGTTATGACGTGCAGAACGGCAACGTGCAGATCACGCTCGACAACACCGCCGGATCGAGGCCGACGACGTTCCAGCTCGTCGACAACGCGTACGGCATGAACACGCCGCAGTCGATCAGCGTGCCGGCCGGCGCGACGCAGGCCGTCACGTGGTACGGCGACGCAGGCTGGTACGACGCGAGCATCCGCGACGCGAACGATCCGAACTTCCTGCGCCGCGTGGCCGGCTGCGTGCAGGCGCAAGCGGGCGCGCTGCTGACCGATTCGGCGATTGGCAACACGAACGGGAAGTTCGTGCCCGCGCTGTCGTCGCAGGGGTCGTCGTATGGCACGCTGCGGTTCGACTACGTCGTGCCGCCTTGGCGCCACAGCCCGAAGAACTGGGTCGGCATCTACCCGCGCGGCGCGCAGCCGACCAAGGGCGGCTACAAGTCGTGGGCGTATCTGCCGAAGAGCACGGGCTCGCTGCTCTTCTCGTCCACGGCGAACAGCGCGCTGGCGTCGGGCCAGTACGATGCGTGGTTCCTCTTCGACGACGGCTACACGCCGCTGGCGGGCCCGGTCGCGATCAGCATCTGACGAGCAGCCGGCGACGCGCGCTCACGGCGCGCGTCGCTCGGCTGGGGCTCGCATCAGCCCGTCTTCGTCGAGCGCGCCGAACGGCCGTGTCGGATGCGCGTTTTCGGATTTCCATGATCCACGGCCCGGTGGCCGGAGCACTGTCGAAATCGCCAAGATTGCGGGCCTTGTCGATCGCGTGCGGAAAATCGCGGACGCGATGCCCCGTATCGGCGATCGTGTCGACGGCCTGTCAGGTCATCGTTCTTGCATGCCGCATCACGTCGAGCGAAAACGCTTCGCCGACGGCTTCCCGCTGCGTCGAATTCAACATGGTGCTCCCGTGCCGGTGAATGTGGCTCGGTGCGGTCGATCGTCGTTTCGATACGCACCACCGACTATCTCGCGTTCGTGCCGAAGCATGGTGTGGTTGCATACCCGTTCCAGGTGCGGCGCCGCCGCCGATATCCCGCATAATCGAGCGTTGAACCGCGCCGCGAAGGGAAGCATTGTGCGAGCGCAGCAATTCGAATCAGGAACGGGCGCGATCCGGCTCGCCGCAAGGCGGCGGCGCTCGCCCCGGGGGAATACCCGGCAATCCCGCTGAAGACAGGACACCGACACATGGACCGAGCCGAGCACATCAGCATCGAACAGGCGGTCGATTTGCCCGCCGACGAACTGAACGGATGCGACTTTTCGTTCGAGATCGCGTGGGAGCTGAATGCGCCGTACCAGGATCTGCTCGATTTGCGCGCGCTGCCCGTGCGGCGCAAGGACTACGGATTCGACCCGGCCGGCTGGGCGCGCGAGGCGTCCGGCGGCACCGCGCTGTTCCGCGCCAGCGCGGGCGGGCGCCTCGCGGGATTCGTCGCGATCACCGAAAGCTGGAACGGGATGGCCGAGATCGCGGAACTCGCGGTCGACCGCGGTTGCCGGCGGCAAGGAATCGGCCAGTTCCTGCTGGCGGCCGCGGAAGCATGGGCGCGCAACCGCGGGTTCGGCTTCATGCGGCTGGAAACGCAGGCGAACAACGTCGCGGCCTGCTGCACGTACGCGCGCGCCGGCTTCGTCATCGGCGGCCACGACCGCTTCCTGTACGCCGACGGCGCGAATGACGGGGAAGTCGCCCTCTTCTGGTACAAGGATCTGCGTGACGGGCAGTCCGCGAAGAGCCGGACGGTCGATCCGGAATCGATGCGGCCGCTGTCCTGACCGACGACCGGCCGCCGCACCGCCCCGGTCCTGCTTTCGCGTTACTTGCGCGTCGCGACGATGAACAGGCGCGGGAACGGCAGCAGCACGGTGCCGTCGTCGAGCAGCGGATAGCCGTGCGGACCAGCGAGCGCGTCACGATAGCGCGCGACGAATGCGTCGCGTTCGCTTTCGTCCAGCGCCGCGAGGAACGGCCGCAGCGCGCTGCCCTTGAACCATTCGACGACCGCATCGACCCCGCCGCGCAACGGATGGTAGTAAGTCGTGCGCCAGACATCCACCCGCGAACACAACGGCGACAGCAGCGCGTAGTAATACCGTGCGTCGAACCGCTCGGTGCGCGCCGCGCCCTTGAGCTTGTCCGCCCATCGCCCGGCCGCGGCGACCTCGCGCATCAGCCGGTGCGCGGGTTCGTCGAGGTTGTCGGGCATCTGCACCGCGAGATGGCCACCCGGCGCGAGCCGGCCGACGAGCGACGGAAACAGCGTGTCGTGCGCGGGCACCCATTGCAGCACCGCGTTCGACAGAATCAGGTCGTAGCCGCCCGGATCGTCCCAGGCCGAGACATCCGCGAGATCGAAACGCAACGCGGGCAAGCGCTTGCGCGCGGCCGCGATCATGTCCGGCGACGCGTCGATCCCGCGAACCGTCGCGTCGGGTGCGCGCGCGATCAGCGCTTCGGTCGAATTGCCGGGTCCGCAGCCGATGTCGATCGCGGTATGAATCCGCGTATCCGGCACCGCGGCCAACAGGTCGCGCACAGGCCGCGTGCGTTCGTCTTCGAATCGCACGTACTGGTTCGCGTATTGATCGAGTGGGGTCGTCACGGTATGCCTCCTGGTCGGCGTGAACGGCGTCGGAATAGCGACAGCCATCGATGCAGCGCATTCTGCGATCTCGCTGTTCTTCAGTAAAATGAATTTAATATCGTTATTGATTCATGTTTCTGATGAAAATCGATACGCTCGGTGTCCAGGCTTTCGTCGCGATCGCCGACGGCGGCAGCTTCAGGCAGGCGGCTGACACGCTGCACGTCACGCAAACGGCGATCACGCAACGGCTGCGCAAGCTCGAGTCGTTTCTCGGCGTCGCGCTGATCGAGCGCACGACACGCCGCACCACCCTCACCGAAATCGGCCGGCGTTTCCTGCCGCAGGCGCGCCGGCTGCTGAACGAGCTGTCGGATGCGCTGACCGAAATCCGCGAAACGGGCCTGAGCCAGCGCGGCGACGTGACGATCGCGTGCGTACCGACGGTCGGCGTCCAGTATCTCCCCCGTATTCTGCGTGCGTTCTCCGGGCACCGGCCGCACGATCGCGTGAAGATTCTCGACCACGCGTCGGCGTCGGTATTGCAGGCCGTGCTGCGCCGCGAAGCGGAATTCGGGATCAGCATCGCGGGCGACCAGCACCCCGAACTCGTCAGCGTGCCCCTCACGCATGATCCGTACGTGCTCGTCTGCCGCGACGATCACCCGCTCGCGAAGCGTCGGCGGATCCGCTGGGCCGCACTGCAACCGCATCCGCTGATCTTCGCTGGCGAAGTGAGCGGCAATCGCGGGCTGCTCGAAGGTGCGTTGAAGACGAGCGGCGTGACGCTGCATTCGTTCTACGAAGTGCAGCGCAGTTCGACCGCGCTCGGCCTCGTCGCCGAAGGCCTCGGCGCGGCCGTGGTGCCGAAGCTCGCGATCCAGAAGAACGCGTATCCGATGATCCGCACGATCGAGCTCGTCGAGCCGTCGGTGTCGCGCACGCTCGTGCTGGTCAAGCGCCGGGCCGCGCAGTTGTCGCCCGCAGCGCAGGCGCTGTACGACATGATTGTCGAGCGCGCGACGCCGGGCCGGTGACGTCAGGCAACGTCGTTCATAGCGTCTTGACCATGAACACGCGCGCCGCCCCTTCCGGTTCGCACGGCACTTCGCCGAACACCTCGTACCCGTGCTTCCGGTAGAAATCCGGCGCCTGGAACGTAATCGTGTACAGCACCGCGCGGGCACATCCGCGCCGCTTCGCCTCCGCTTCAGCCTCGCGCAGCAGCCGGCTGCCGAAGCCGCCGCCACGCAGCGATTCGGGCAGGTAAAAGAGGTCGACGAAGAAGAGACCGAGCGAGGTTCGGCCGGTGAGCCCGCCCAGGACCTCGCCGGTCGCGGGATCGGTCACGTAGACGTCGAGCGCCGCCGAGTCGCTGCGGCCCGTCATCGCGTGGTTGAATTCGCCGAGCTTGCGGCTGATGAAATCGCGGGCAGCCGGTTGTTCGGTGTCGGTGAGCTGAAGGGAAACGGCGGGATGCGCGGTCATGGAATGGAGACGTGCGTGAATGAGCCGCCGAACGTGCAGGGTTCGCGGCGGGCGTCGCACGACTATAGCGCGTTCGCCGACGGCGCGAGACTGTGCCGATCTTGACGACCATCCAAACGACGGGCACATCCGGCACCCGCCGTTTCGTGACGCCGGGAGCCCGCTCGAGCCGCCGCGAACGCCGCCTTCAAGTCGGCCACCCCGCACCGTTCGTGCGCGATCGGCATCTGGTTCACGACGTTCACGCCGATCGTCACCGCCGTGATGAACCGCGTCGCCGGCGCGTTCATCTCCGGATTCGGCTCTAGCCGCACGCGCGAGAACACGACCAGCGGCAGCGTCACCACGAAGCACTCAGCCAGCCGACTATGTCCCCATATACAAGCAGCCACCCGGATGCCGAAATGTTCCGATTTATCCGGTAGAATCGCCAACCGAGAGCATTCCTACGATAAATCCGGCGAGAGAGACGCCCACTCATCGTTCTCGATCCAAGAGGGCCACGACGATGAATTCACAAGAACTCGTTCGCGCAATCGGCGGCGGCTTGTTTCAACAAGGTCGCCTGCTCAGGCTCGATACACCGCTGGGCCAGAACGTGCTGCTGCCCCAGACAGTTCACGGCGCGTCGCGGCTCGGCCGCGAATTCACGATGACGGTCGATGCCGTCTCGACCCGCGACAACATCGAGCTGACGAAGCTGATCGCGCAGCCCGTCACGCTATGGGTCGAACAGCACGGCGACGCCTGCCTGCCGTGGCACGGCTACGTGCAGACCGCACGCCGGCTCGGCTTCGACGGCGGCATCACCGCATACCAGATCCGTTTCATGTCGTGGCTCGGCTTCCTGCGGTATCGCCGCGACCAGCGCATCTGGCAGGACCGCACTGCCGACGAAATCATTACCGACGTATTCAATCAGCATCCGCAAGCCGGCGGGATGTTCCGTTTTTCACTCTCCGCGCCGCTGCGAAACCGTTCGTTCTGCATGCAATTCGAGGACGACTGGAATTTTGTCCATCGCCTGCTCGAGGACGAAGGCTTGTTCGGCTATTTCGAGCAGGCCCCGGACGGCTCCCACCACACGCTGGTGATCACCGATTCGCTCCACTCGCTGCCCGCCGCGGTACCGTCGCGCGTGCCATTCCAGCGCGCGGCCGCCGGCGACGAGACCCAGGCGCTGATCCAGTGGTCAGGCACGCGCACACTGCAAAGCAGCCGTTACACGACGCGCACGTTCGACTACAAGTCGCCCGGCTCCGCGCTCAATCCGAAAGGCACCGACATCCCGGCCAGGCCGAACCAGGGCGACCTGCCGGACCAGGCCGAGGTCTACACGTACACGGGCGCCTATACATACGGCGCGCAAGGTGACGGCAACCGCCACTCGACCATCCGGATGGAAGAATGGGAATCGCGCGCGAAGCGGTTTCACGGGATCGGTGGCATGCGCGGCATCGACGCGGGCCGGGTGTTCGAACTGACCGACCATCCTGCCCATCCGCCCGCCGAACAGGACGGCAACCGGTTCGCCGTCGTCGAGACGGTCTGGTGGATCAGGAACAACATCCCGGCCACGCCGACGCATTTTCCGCACGGGCTGGCTGCGCAGTTCGACGCGATGAAGGCGCAGCTCGGCGACGCGGCCGGCGCGATGACCGTGCGCCACGCCGACGGCAGCGAGGGTTTCTATCTCGTCGAAATCGAAGCGCAGCGCCAGACGGTGCCGTTCCGCAGCCCGTTCGAGCATCCGAAACCCGAGATGCACCTGCAGACCGCGACCGTCGCGGGGCCGAAGGGCGAGGAAGTGCATACCGACGAACTGAACCGGATCAAGGTCCGGTTCCACTGGGATCGCCTGAACGAAGGCGACGAGCGCGCGTCGTGCTGGCTGCGCGTCGCGTCGTCGGACACGGGCGGCGGGTACGGCAGCGTGCACGTGCCGCGCATCGGCGAGGAAGTGGTCGTCGACTGGATGTCCGGCGACTGTGACCGGCCGATCGTCACGGCACGGCTCTACAACGGCGCGACCCAACCGCAGTGGCACTCGAACGGGCTGCTGTCCGGCTTCCGCTCGAAGGAATACGCGGGCAGCGGCTACAACCAGCTCGTGATGGACGACGCGACCGGGCAGAACCGCGCACAGCTCTACAGCAGCACCGCGAACAGCCTGCTGCATGTCGGCTATCTGATCGAACAGTCCGGCAACACGCGCGGCGCGTACGTCGGCAGCGGCTTCGACCTGAGGACCGATGCATACGGCGCCGTGCGCGCGAACCAGGGCCTGTACGTCACGACGCATCCGCAGACCGTGTCGAGCCAGCCGCTCGACGTGCGCGAGACGCAGCAACAGCTCGTCGGCGGCGAAAGCCTGCTCGAATCGCTGTCCGACGTGAGCGAGACGCATCAGGCCGACACGCTGAAACCCGGTCGCGACGCGCTGAAGACGTTCACCGACGCGACCCAGCAGAGCGTGCCCGGTACCGCATCGGGCGGACGCACGGCAGGCGGCGGCACGGGCAACGTGAACGCGTTCACGCAGCCCGTGATGCTGTTCGGCAGCCCGGCCGGCATCGGGATGGCCAGCCAGCAATCGCTGCAGATGGTTGCCGACCGGCATGTCAACGTCGTCAGCGGCCAGAACACCCACATCGCGGCGGGGAAATCGCTGGTCGCGAGCGTGATCTCGTCGATCAGCCTGTTCGCGCAGAACGCCGGGATGAAGCTGTTCGCCGGCAAGGGCAAGATCGAGATCCGCGCGCACGACGACGATGTCGAACTCACCGCGCAGAAAACCGTGAAGATCGTCGCCGCCACGGCGCAGATCGACCTCGCGTCAAAGCAGCCGATCCTGTTGACGTCCGGCGGCGCGTATATCCGCATCGGCAACGGCAACATCGAGATCCACGCGCCCGGCAAGGTGGATTTCAAGGGCGGCAACCACAGCTTCTCGGGCCCGGCCAGTACCGACTACCCACTGCCGCGCCTGCCCGAAGGCGTGTGTTCGGAATGCCGGCGCAGCGCTGCGAAAATGAAGTCCGCGTTGACGCCCCGCACATGAAATCCGCCGCCTCCATGAAACCGTTTCACGATCTGACGCGCGCGTTGCCGCTGCCGGCGCAGTGGCCACGCACGACCGCCGCACAGCGGCACGACGGCCTGCGCGACTGGCATCGCACGCGGCAAGCCGCTCACACGCGCCCGCTGGGCCTGCTGGCGCTCGTCGACGGCGCGCTGGACGACACGATGCTCGATGCGGCCCGAGCGCGGGGCGTCGCGTGGCAGTCGCTGTATCCCGCCACGATGCTCGAGGCGTCGCGGCCTGAAATCGGCCCGTTCCTGCTCGACCTGACCATAGACGACGACGCATCGCGCGCGACGATGCTCGACCTGTTGAACGCCGGCGGCGAGTCGGATCTCGTCGTCTGGCTCGCGACCGGCCATGCGTTGCCCGAGCTCGCCGCTTATCTGCACCCGCTTGCCGAGGCGACGTTGCCCGATACGCGCAAAGCGCTGCTGCGCTACTACGATCCGTCGATCCTCGAAATCCTCGTGCCGGTCCTGACGCCTGCGCACCGGCGCGAACTGCTGGCCGCATTCGTCGAGCTGCGTTACCGGTTCGATCCGTGGGAGGCGGTGGCGGGCGAGGAACATGGGCCGCTGCCCGCGCCCGCCGCGACGCCGATCGTGTTCACGGACGCGCAGTACGACGCGCTCGCGCGCGAAGGGTTCGCGGAAACGCTCTATTTCCAGTTGCGAGACGAATTCCTGCCGCCGATGTCGGCCGTGCCGGACCGCTGGGGCATTCGCTATGTGAAGGATCTGGTCGCGCGGGCGCGGGAGCGTTACGGGCTCGCGAACGAGAACGATCTCGCGTATTTCGTGCTGGTCGGGATGAACGTGCATCCGGCGTTCGACGTGCATCCGGCGATCGCCGAGGAGATTGCGGCGCGCGGGGACGATCCGCCGCCATTGTCGGACACCCTTGCGGCTGTCGATGCGGATGTGTGGACGGAGTTGCTGGATGGGCATCCGCTGGCGGATTATGCGGCCGAGCGGCAGCAGGCAATGACGGCGGCGGTGGATGCGCAGCCCGAAGCCGATTGAGTGGCGGGAGAGGCGGATGTTGAGGGGAATGCGTCGGGTGGTTCGCCGGGCGGCTGCGATAGGGATAGGGATCGCGATCGCTGACGGCTTTTGGGGTATGCAGGCACATGCCGAGCGCGACGGGCCGTATCGCGTCGCGGGTTTCAACTACACCGATCTGGATGTGTACAACTTCGTAGTCGACGGTTTCGGTGACGGCAGTGTGCACGCCCGTCAATTCGGCGGCGGTGGAGGCATGGCCTGTTGCATTGCCGTCCCGAAGCTGCCAACCAAACGCGACGGCTATATCGCGTTCCATTTCCTGCCCGACCGCAAGATCGAAGCCCAATGGGTCGAATACCCGACCGGTCCGCGCAACCCGAATACCACGAGCAACGCGTCGTCCACGACGAACTCAATGACTGGAACATCGACATGCTGAATTTTCTTCGCCGTCTCATTCGCAACCCGATCGCGATCGCCGTGATGCTGCTCGGTGGTGCGTGGTGGGTGCATGCGCAAACCACAGATTTCGGCCCGTACCGCGTCATCGGTTATAACTTCACCGATCGCAGTATCTACAGTTTCAAGATCGACGAATTTGGCGCAGGTAACGTGCGTGCGCACAAGCCAGGCGGTGGCGGTGGAACCGTATGCTGCATGGATGTACCTCGGGACAAGAAAACCTGGCACATCAAACTCAAGTACGAGCTGACTCAAGAACAATACAAAAACAACCTTCCCAACGACATCTTCGAGACGGACATTGCTATTCCGCCGCTTCCTGACAAGCACGGCGGATACATCGAATTCTATTTCTTGCCGAAACAGAAAATTGAAGCGCGATGGGCCGAACTGCCGACTGACCCTCACAATCCGAACTTGCAGTAACCGGGAGGAAAGCATGCCTAACGACACAATCCCCGCCCAGGGCGCCACGCCCGGGCGGCCAGCGTCATTACACAGCTTCCCGGTCCGCGCAACCCGAATACCACGAGCAACGCGTCGTCCACGACGAACTGAATGACGGGAACATCGACATGCTGAATTTTCTTCGCCGTCTCATTCGCAACCCGATCGTCGTCGCGGTGCTCCTGCTCGGCGGGGCGTGGTGGGTGCATGCGCAGACAACGAGCTACGGTCCTTATCGCGTTACGGGCTACAACTATACAGATCGAAGCATTGCGCTTTTCACGATCGATGGCTTCGGTGCCGGCGGTTCCAACGCACATGAATCCGGCGGAGGCGGAGGAACGGTATGTTGCATGAGCGTGCCACGAAACAGAAAGACATGGCATATCAAGATCGTCTACGAACTGACCCAGGAGCAGTACAAAAAAGATTTGCCGAACGACGTATACGAAACAGATATCCCGGTTCCCTCTTTGCCAAACAAACACGGCGGATACATCGAATTCTATTTCTTGCCGAAACAGAAAATTGAAGCGCGATGGGCCGAACTGCCGACTGACCCTCACAATCCGAACTTGCAGTAACCGGGAGGAAAGCATGCCTAACGACACAATCCCCGCCCAGGGCGCCACGCCCGGGCGGCCAGCGTCAGTACACAGCTTCCCGCCGAGCCTCCCAGCCCATGCTTTCGTTGCCACCAGGAAATCTATCAGTCCTTCTTCTTTGACGGCTTCGGACAGAGCCTCGACGACGATAACCCTTCGAATATCGCGCGCCTGTATAAGACCCACATGGAAAGCGACAATTCAACCGGAATCTATCGAACATACCATGCAGGCATGGGCCGTGATTTACCCAACCAGACGGTCGGCACGCTCAAGAAGGCTGCAAGCGATAGTGGTGCCGCTGCGGATGTGTGGACGGAGTTGCTGGATGGGCATCCGCTGGCGGATTATGCGGCCGAGCGGCAGCAGGCAATGACGGCGGCGGTGGAGGCATGGCCTGTTGCATGGAGGTGCCGCGCGACAAGAAAACCTGGCACCTCAAGGTCACATACGACCTGACGCCTGAAGAAGATGCCAGGAATCTGTCGCCGGAAATCTACGAGACGGACATTGCCGTTCCGAAGCTGCCAACCAAACGCGACGGCTATATCGAGTTCCATTTCCTGCCCGACCGCAAGATCGAAGCCCAATGGGTCGAATACCCGACCGGTCCGCGCAACCCGAATTCCACGAGCAACGCGTCGTCCACGACGAACTGAATGACAGGAACATCGACATGCTGAATTTTCTTCGCCGTCTCATTCGCAACCCGATCGTCGTCGCGGTGCTCCTGCTCGGCGGGGCGTGGTGGGTGCATGCGCAGACAGGAGGATACGGACCGTATCGGGTCATTAGCTATAACCACACGGATCGAAGCATCTACAGCTTTCAGATCGACGATTTCGGCGCAGGGGGATCATATGCGCACGAATCCCAAGGAGGCGGTGGCATCGTATGCTGCATGGATGTCCCTCGAGGGAAAAAGACCTGGCATATCAAGATCATCTATGACTTGACCAAAGAGCAGGCGCAAAAGAATGTGCCGAATGAGGTTTACGAAACCGACATTCCCGTTCCCCCTCTGCCAAACAAGCATGGCGGGTATATCGCATTTCATTTTCTGCCCGATCGAAAGATTGAGGCGCAGTGGGTCGAACGTCGAATCGAGTCAAACATCCCGAACGCAAACTAAGATAGCGAGCGCAGCATGTCGAACGAAACCAGTCCTGCCCAAAGCGCCAACTCAAGCCAATCCGATTCCGCCTCCGGTGCCTCCCGTGCATCGCGCGCAGCGAGCGTCAGCGCGCAGCTTCCCCCCGAACCGCCAAGCCCTTGCTTTCGCTGCCATCAGGACATCTACCAATCCTTCTTTTTTGATGGATTTGCGCAAGGGCTAAAGGATGTCGATCACCCGTCGAATATCCTTCGACTGTTCAATGCACATGAAGAAACAAACGATGAGCGCGGCATCTACAAGATGTACTACGACGGGATGGGCCGCGACCTTGCCAACCAGACGGTCGGCACCGGCAAGAAGGTGGCAAGCGACATCGCGTCCACCGCCGAGAAGATGGCGAGCGACAAGTTTCTGAAAGGGCCTGCCAAGGCCGTCGCCGACGATATCCGAAAACGGGCAATGAACGACGCCGGCGACAAAGGTCTACTGACCCGAGCCAGATCCGCGATTCTCGAAGGTACCGCTGCCGCTGGCACTACAGCGAAAAACAATATAAAAGACTCGTTTTCTCTGAAAAAACTGGGACCCGAACTGGTCTCGTCTGGTGTAAGCATCGCCGCGGACTCTTATCAGCCTGTCCGCGACAGCGAGTTCAGTGCCGGATATATGGGAACCGGCTTCGACATCCGTGTAAAGCAGGCGGTTGCTGACTTCAAGCAAAACGTACTGGATGCACGCGATTCCGATCCTCGTAAAATTCTGCGGATCCGCGTAGCGATCTTCGGCTACGATCGCGGTGGCACCATAGCCCGAAAATTTGCAAACGAACTGATCGGAAAGGTATGCAAGCAAGCGAACGGCCAGGTGACGTATGACGGGATTCCCGTGGAATTTGATTTCATGGGCCTCTTCGATTGCGTGTCGACGTCTTTCGCAGATTCGGTTTTTACCAAGGTAGTTTCCCCAGTGCTTGGCGTCATTCCAGGCGAAGGCAAAGCCGTCAGCTTCAGTATCAAGGGGCTTAGCATGTTCATTGGCTTGGCCAAACAGTCGCTCGGCGAGTACGACATACAGAAGGAATTCAAGTCGATCGTTCATCACGTCGCGGCGACAGAACTGCGCTTCTACAAGAATCTCGATTCGCCGAGAAAATCGTCCGATCACGCAAACCTGCTTGAAATCGTCTATCCCGGCAGTCAATCCGACGTTGGCGGAGGATTTCGCGAGGGAGAGGATAACAAGTCCGCCGAGTTGGCGCGTGTGTCGGCACGCAACATGCTCGATCGTGCGTGGGCGGCCGGCGTACCGTTTCTCCCGCTTTCACAGATGCGCGACAAACGCCCTACCGCGGCAAAGGAATTCGATTTCCAGAAAACCGTCAACGTCAACGGCAAGAATCTCACGGCTAATGACCTCTTCGCGGCCTACACCGCGATGCTGCCGAAATCGAGCGGCCCGCTCGAAACGCATTTTCTCGAGCACCAGAAGCTGTTCGTGTCATGGGCACGTTACGTCCACGATCGCACCGCGCACGAAAGCACCGGCAACAGCCTGTTCATCAACACCGTGGACGCCGACGTCTACAACGCGGTCTTCCCGCACGGCGGCGGCTTGCCAAACTATGAGGGCCGGGACTGGTACTACAAGAGCCAGGATCCGAATTCCAAAGTCCCGCAGTTCACCTTCGGCGAACGCCGGACAGTCGACGACATCTCGGACAAGACCGTGCGCGCATTGGCCACCGCATGGGTGCACCCGCCAAAACTGTCACCGGAAGTCATCGCGTTCTTCGACAACTTCGTACACAACACGATCACGCCATTCAACAACGTGTCGCTCGGCGACGGCGTATTCATGCAACTGCGCGAAATCGAGGAGAAAGGCTGGATCGCACGCCAGACCGACGCCGCGAAGGACTACGTGAAAAAAGTCCTCGGCAACGTATCGAAGAACATCAAGGATGCGCAGGACGAATACGTCAGGCAGGTCACGTCCGGCCAGATTCCGCACGGCGCGTCGATCGGCGACCTCTCCGGCGATTGAGCAGTACACACCACGCCGATCAGCAAGCCCGCCCGGCCGCACATGCGACCGGGCGCCAACCGCATCCGGCCCCGCGTCAGTTGTACCCGAGAATCGCCACCGCCGCGACGTCCGGCCGGTCGAGCGTATTCCCGACGAGCGACGTCATCGGCTCCTGCAGCACGGCCTGATACGAGGTCACGCGCGGCGCTTCCGGCGCGCCCGGCTCATCCGGTGCCGGTTCGTCGAACGCGGCATCGAAACCGCTGTAAAACCCCGGTTGCTTCTGCGAAAAAGTCATCTCCACTCCTTTACCTGTTTTATCTGTTTATGTTTTCGATGTTCTAACCAACTTGCTTCAATGCCGCCGACTGAACCGGCATGCCGTCGTGCGCCGCCTCCGATCGCGCCAGCTGCGCGCGCGTGCGCCGCGTGATGTGAATCACCGCGAACACGACCGGCGCTATCAGCAGGCCTTCCGCCAGTTCGGGATCGACCGGCAGATTCATCACGTGCAGGGCCTTGAACGCCGCGGTCGCGAGCGACAGCACGTAGTACGAAATGGCCGCCACCGACAGCCCTTCGACCGCGTGCTGCAAGTGAAGCTGATTGCGCGCGGTGCGCTCCATGCCGGCCAGCAAGCGCGTCACGTCCTTTTCCTGAGCAAGATTCACGCGCGTGCGCAGCAGGTCGACCGCTCGCGCGATCCGCGCGGCGATCTGCTCGTGACGCGCCCACACGCTGCGGCAGGTTTCCATCGCCGGCGCGAAGCGCCGCTCCATGAACTCGGCGATCGTCGGCATCCCTTCGATGCGTTCCTCGCGCAATTCGTGGATGCGCGCCAGCACGAGCTTTTCGTACGCACGCGACGCGCTGAAACGTGCGCCCGATCCCGACAGCGATTCGACCCGCACCGCGAGATGCGTGAGCTTCACGAGCAAGGCCGTGTCGTCGCCGTCGGCGCCGCTCGCGTCCATCCGCTGCATCAGCGCATGCAGCGCCGCGTGGATCTCGTCGAGCTCGCGGCTCATCCGCCGCGCGACCGGCAATGCGAGCAGCGCCATCATGCGGTACGTCTCGATTTCATACAGGCGCTGCAGCAGTCGGCCGCCCTGCTCCTCGCGAAAATCCTCGTCGACGACGAGAAAACGCATGAAGCCGTCGTCACGCACGTGCCAGTCGCAGTACACCTTGCCACCGCCGAGCACGTTGCTGCCGACGAGCGCGGGGCCGTCGATCCAGCGGCGCAGGTCGCCGCACACGAGCCGCGCGGCGTCGCCCGTCAGCAGCTCCATGCGCACCGCGACGAAGCGGATGCCCGCGAGCCGCGCGAACCACGCAGCCGGAATGCCTTCGATCGCGAGATCGTCGAAGTAGCCGGTGTCGCGACGCGGCGCGACGAACGTGAAGGTCGAGAATTCGGTGTGCCGCTCCCACTTCAGATGCCAGCCGCACGGCGACTGCACCGCATAGTGGGTCGCACCGTCCTGCGGCACGGCAATGCCGGTATCGCGACACAGCGCGTGCAGCAGCGTTTCGTGGATATCGGGCTGGCCGTCCGCGTAGATCGCGTAATGCGTGAGCGACACGGCTTCGGCGAGCCGCAGGAACGGCCGGGCATGCAATTCCGCGGCCAGCGCGGCGCGCAACGGATGATCCATCATTGGTACACCACTCTTCCTGTTCAACGCTGCGTGCCGGGCTCGCCGGCGTGTTGGCCGCACCGCATCGAACGATACGGCAGGCTCGATGCCACTATGGCAGACACACAGCGACAATAAAAACGCATAATGCTGATCGTTACGTTCAGTTTTCCTGATACCCATGAAGATGCTCGATCACGACGTGCTGGCCACCGTCGTCGCCGTCGCGGAAACCGGCAACATGACCCGCGCCGCCGAAGCGGTGAACCGCTCGCAGTCGGCCGTGAGCATGCAGATCAAGAGCCTGGAAGACGCGATCGGCCGGCCGCTGTTCGTGCGCAAGCCGCGCAGCATCGTGCTGACGCGCGAAGGCGAGGTGCTGCTGGGATTCGCCAGACGAATGCTGGCGCTGCGCGACGAGGCGTGGGCGGCCGTGGTGCGGCCGGAAGTGACCGGCAAGGTCGTGATCGGCGTGCCGGACGACTATGCGTCGTCGCTGCTGCCGTCGGTCCTGAAGAAATTCTCGGCGACCTACCCGAAGGTCGAGATCCAGGTGATGGGGCTGCCGAGCAGCGCGCTCGCGCCGCTGATCAAGGAAGGCACCGTCGATCTCGTGTGCGGCACGCGCATCAAGGGGCTGACCGGCGACTTCATCCGCCACGAGCCGATGGCGTGGGCCGCGATGACGAACGGGCCGCGCGTGTGGGAAGAACGGCCGCTGCCGATCGCGGTGTTCATGCCGGGCAGCGTTGCGCGCGAGAACGCGATCCGCAGCCTCGAACGCGCGAAGGTGCCGTACCGCACCTCCTATGAAAGCCCGAGCCTGCTCGGGCTGCTCAGCATGGTCGAAGCCGGCCTCGCGGTCGCGCCGCTCGCGCGCTGCGCGATCCCCGCGCAGCTGTCGATGCTCGGCCGCTCACACGGGCTGCCCGATCTGCCGCCGCTCGAGCTGATCCTCGCGCGCAGCACGAAATCGAAGCGCCCACCGTGCGACTTTCTCGCGGAGCAGTTGATGGAAGACCTGCAGCGGCAAACCGGGCAAACCGCCGACGCGTGATCAGCGCGTCGCGCCGAATCCCGCCGCGGCCAGCGCCGCGTTGACGTTCGCCGCGACCGCATCGACGAGTGCTTCGAGCGTATCGCCGCGCACGTGCGCGTGTTCCGGCGCGACATGCTCCGCACGTTGCCCGCCCCACTGCGCGCCCGACGTGACCGACAGCGTCGCGCCGAACCGGTTGCCGTGACGGCGGCCGAAGATGCTCACGCGCCGCTCGTCCAGGTACGCCTGCTCGGGCAGACAGAGACGGATCTCGACCGAGACCTGATCGGGATCGTTGACCCGCCCGGCCGGGCTGACCGTCGGCGCGAACACCTTGCCGATCCGCAACGTCACACAGGTCTCCCAGGCCGCGAGCGGCCCGCCGGCCGCGTCGACACGCTCGGTGTCGACCGACCACTGATGCCCGTCGGGCACGACGATCGCCTGATGCAGCAGCATTTCGGCCACGCGGACCGTCGTCACGAGCTGCCGCGCGAGCTGCCGGCCCGACGGCAGCGACGCCGTCCGCACGCGGCGGTTTGCCGGCCGCGCGAGACGCACTTCTTCCGTGAAGTACATGGACACTCCGTATTCAGAATCGGCGCCGCGCGAGACGCGGCGCACGAACATCCGCCGCCGGCAGGCGGGCGGACAGCACCGCGACCGGCGATCCGGCGGCGAATCAATCGAGCAATACGCAACGCATGCGCAATAACCGTTCCCGCCTCACCGGGCCTGCGGCCCGATGCGCAACCGGCGCGCGACGGGCCCGATCACCGCATCGGTCTGCTGGGCGATCAGCATGTGCAGCGTGAAGTCCAGATCCTCCGGCGCGATCTCGAAGCGCACATGGATCACGTCGCGCACGGCGCGCGCGCTGACGACATACACGCCGAGCGGCGAATGCAGCAACGCCGCGAGGCGGGCGCGTGCAGGTTCACCGGAGTCGGCCTTCAGCGTAACGGGCAACTGCAGGCGCGGGCGCGCAGGCGGGAACGGAATGACGTTGTCGCGTGCGCCGGCGTGCAACTGGCGGCCGGCGACGTCGAAGGCGGGAACGGGATGAATGAAGGTCATGGAGCGGACGGAAGCCGTCTCGGCTGTTCGACACATGCCCAGCTTAGAAGAGACCGCATAAACGTCATGCAAAAAAACGGCGCCGCAGTGCAAAAAACGGCATGCGGGCCACGGCCCGCCGTCAGCGGGCCGCACGGTGGACGAACACGCGCCAGGATCGCGCCCTTCGCGTCGGGCTCGCCCGCGTCCCGATCGCCCCGGTTCCGCGGCTACGCGAAGGCCTCGAGCGATGCGCGCCGCCGCTCGTCGACCATCGATTCGATCAGCGACACGAGGTCGTCGGTCAGCGGGTCGCAGATGCCGGGCGAGCGATGCAGTTCGAGATCGGCCGCCGGCAGCGGCGGCAGCCCGTCCGCGTCATCGAGCACGCGCCAGTTCTCGGGCAGCGTGCAGCGATCGATCATCGTCACGGCCGCGCCGTGGTTCACCGCGATCTTGATGCCGGTCGGGCTCTGGCTCGTATAGACGACGTGATACGGCCGCTCGGCCGTCGCGAGCGCCTGCAGCCCGCGCTGCCGGTAGCAGCATGTCTCGGGAAACAGTGCGAGCGGCACCGACGCATGCGGGCCGAGCGCGAAATCCCGGTGCGCGGCCCACACGACGTCGTGACGGCCGAGCAGCCGCCCGCCCGCGTTCTGCCCATGCCGAACGACGAGCGCGACGTCGAGCTCGCCGGCCTGCAGCCGTTCGAGCAGTTCGAGCGACGTCCGGCAATGCACGTGCAGGCGCGCGCCCGGCCGCAGCGCATAGAACGACTTCAGCAGGTCGGGCAGCCACAGCTCCGCGTAGTCCTCGGGCAATCCGAAACGCACGATGCCGCGGTCGCTGCTCGTCTGCTTCAACGCGATGATCGCGTCGTTCTGCACCTGGATGATCCGCCGCGCGTGGATCAGGAAATTCTCGCCATCGCGCGACAGTTCGAGCCGCCGGCTGTTGCGCATGAACAAGTGTGTGTCGAGCCGCTCCTCGAGCGTGCGGATGCGCAGGCTGATCGTCGACTGCGTGCGATGCAGTTGCCGGGCCGCCGCGGTGAAGCCGCCGCTTTCGACGACGGCGACGAATGCCCGGATCAGCTCCGGATCGAGCGAAGTCAGCTTCGACCAGTCCGGCTTCGAGAACACGCCGGGCCGCCCCAGGCTTTCCGCCCCGGCGGAAGTCCCCTTGGGGGCGTGCCCCGCTCGGGGGGGCTGGCGCGAAGCGACAGGTTTCTCAATGGCAGCCATCGGAATTACTCGCTTTCGAAAAGAAATGGGAAGACGAAAGATAGGGCTCGGAGTACGCCGATTGTTGTCCAGATGCGCTCGGCCCTCCAACCCTTGCCCGGGTATGACAAACCCGGAGCCTGCACGCGAAAAACCGTCCGCCGATCCCGCCCCGCATGCCGTCGCGGCGGCGGCCGCGGCACGCCTGGCGGGCGTTTGCGCGCCGGGCCAAGGGCTTTCCCGGAGACGACGAAAACTCATAGCCCGATCAGGAAACATCGATTCACCGGCCGCCGAGCGGCCCACCACAATCGCCTCACACCCAACCTCATCGACAAGACACCGCAATGACCGCATCTCAACCCAAGCAGCTCTACATCGGCGAAGGCTTCGAAGGCCCCGGCGTCAACCTCGCGCACATCAACGTGCTGGTCGGCCCGCGCAACGGCCCGGCCGGGCAGGCCTTCGCGACCGCGCTCGCGACGCCGTCGGCCGGCCACGCGCCGTTCGTCGTGATCGCACAGCCGGGCGTGCCGACCAAGCCGCTCACGCTGTACGTGAACAAGGCGCAGATCGCCAGCGACTTCCACGGCAACGCGACGTGGGGCGCATCGCAGGCCGGCATCGCGAAGGCCGTGGCCGAAGCGCTCGAGAACGGCACGTTGCCGCCCGAAGCGGAGAACGACTGGGTCGTCGTATCGGCGAACTGGGTCAACCCGCAGACCGACGATCTCGACGCCGTGTTCGAGAACAACTACCGCGCGTGCCGCAACGCGATCGTCGCCGCGATGGAAGGGCTGCCGCATCGCGACGCGGTGTTCGCCGCCGCGCGCGACGTGTCGAACCCGTTCTACACGCCGAAAAAGAACTGACAGACAACGAACGGCCGGCAAGGCCGCATCAGGAGGAAGCATGGAATACGTCCGCCTCGGCCAGTCCGGCCTGAAGGTGTCCCGCCTGTGTCTCGGCACGATGAACATGGGCACCCCCGAATGGAAGCCGTGGATCTTCGACGAAGCGCAGAGCGAGCCGATCGTGCGCCGCGCGCTCGACGCCGGCGTCAACTTCATCGATCTCGCGGATTTCTATTCGACGGGCGTCGGCGAGGAAGTGGTCGGCCGCATCCTGAAGCGCAACGCGCGCCGCGAGGAGCTCGTCGTGACGACCAAGGTCGGCTACGACATGGGCAGTTATCCGAACGCCGGCGGCCATTCGCGCAAGCACGTGCTCGACGGCATCGACGGGTCGCTGAAGCGGCTCGGGATGGATTACGTCGACATCTTCATGCTGCACTTCTTCGACGTGAACACCCCCGTCGAGGAAACGATGAGCGCGCTGCACGACATCGTGCGCGCGGGCAAGGCGCGCTACATCGGCGTATCGACGATGTACACGTGGCAGTTCGCGAAGATCATGCAGGCGTGCGAGCGCAACGGCTGGGACAAGCCGATCAATATGCAGCTGCAGCTCAACCTCGCGTATCGCGAGGAAGAGCGCGAGATGGTGCCGTACTGCATCGACCAGGGCGTCGGCGTGTCGGTGTTCAGCCCGCTCGCGCGCGGCCTGCTCACCTGCGAGCCGCAATCGACGCGCAACCAGACCGACTTCTTCACCGCGCAGATGTATGGCGATGCGTCGTCGCTCGCGATCGCCGAATCGGTCGCGAAGGTCGCGAAGCGGCGCGGCGTGCCGCCCGCGCAGATCGCGCAGGCGTGGGTGCTGAGCCGGCCTGGCATCGCGAGCATGCTGGTCGGTGCGGATTCCGTCGCGCAGTTCGACAGCGCGCTCGGCGCGCTCGAAACGCAGCTCACCGACGAGGAACTGTACGAGCTGGAACGCAATTACACGCCGTGCGACCTGATCAACGACTACACGGCCGGCAAGCGCATCGCGCGCGAGTCGCGCCCGGCGCAGGGCAGTTTCGCGGCGGACTGAAGTATCGAGGCACTGAAGGAACAACAGACGATGAACGAATTTCTGAGGACCGGCCATTACATCGGCGGTGAATGGCACGAATCGCACGGCGCGAGCGACGCGACCTATCCGGTGCTGAACCCGGCGACCGGCGAGACGATCGCGAAGGTCGCGAAAGGCGGCGCCGACGACACGCAGCACGCGATCGATGCGGCAGCCCGCGCCTTTCCCGCGTGGCGCGCGCTGACCGCGAAAGAGCGCGGCGCCCGCGTGAAGCGCTGGGGCGAACTGATGCTCGAACACCGCGACGCACTCGCCGAGCTGCTGACGCTCGAACAGGGCAAGCCGCTCGCGGAAGCGCGCGGCGAAGTCGCGTACGCGGCGAGCTTTCTCGAATGGTTCGCGGAAGAAGCGAAGCGCATGTACGGCGACGTGATCCCGAGCCCGAAGCCGAATTCGCAGATCGTCGTCACGCGCGAGCCGGTCGGCGTCGTCGCGGCGATCACGCCGTGGAATTTCCCGCTCGCGATGATCACGCGCAAGGCCGGCCCCGCGCTCGCGGCCGGCTGCACGATGGTGCTGAAGCCGTCCGAGGAAACGCCGCTGTCGGCATTCGCGCTCGCGGTGCTCGCCGAGCGCGCGGGCGTGCCGGCCGGCGTGTTCAACGTCGTGTCGGGCGATGCGGTCGCGATCGGCGAAACGCTGACGAGTTCGCCCGTCGTGCGCAAGCTGTCGTTCACGGGCTCGACGCGGGTCGGCAAGCTGCTCGCGAAGCAGTCGGCCGACACGCTGAAAAAGCTGTCGCTCGAACTCGGCGGCAACGCGCCGTTCATCGTGTTCGACGATGCCGATCTCGATGCGGCGGTCGAAGGCGCGATCGCATCGAAGTTCCGCAACACCGGGCAGACCTGCGTGTGCGTCAACCGTTTCCTCGTGCAGGACGGCGTGTACGACGCGTTCACGCGCAAGCTCGCGGACGCCGTGCGCAAGCTGCGCGTCGGCAATGCGCTCGCGGGTGAAGTCGACCAGGGGCCGCTGATCAACGAAGCGGCGCTCGTCAAGGTCGAGCGGCATGTTGCCGATGCCACCGCGAAGGGCGCGAACGTGCTCGTCGGCGGCAAGCGCCATGCGCTCGGCGGCACGTTCTACGAGCCGACCGTGCTGACCGGCATGACGCCCGACATGCTGATCGCCGAAGAGGAAACCTTCGGCCCCGTCGCCGGCTGCTTCCGCTTCGCGACCGAGGACGAAGCCATCGCCGCGGCCAACGACACGCCGTTCGGGCTGTCCGCGTATTTCTACACGCGCGACCTCGGCCGTGCGTGGCGCGTGTCGGGTGCGCTGGAAAGCGGGATGGTCGGCGTCAACGACGGGATCATCTCGACCGAAGTCGCGCCGTTCGGCGGCGTCAAGCAATCGGGGCTCGGCCGCGAAGGCTCGAAGTACGGCCTCGACGAATACGTGGAACTCAAGTACACGCTGATGGCCGGCCTCGGCCGCTGACCGCTGACCGCTGACCGCTCTCCGCGGTCGATCCGCGCCGCGCGCCGCCCGGCCGCGCGGCGCAACACACGGCTCTCGCGACGTCGCACGACGCCCGCGCGCCGCATGCATACCAATCCGGAGGCAGCTTGACCCAAGCCAACGTTCAATCCGGCACCGCGCGCGCGTTGCCGCTGTCGCGCGGCGCCGATGCGCCGCACCGCCCCGTCGCGCTCGACGACGTGCCGCTCAACCGTTTCCACATAAAGATCGCGGGCCTGACGTTCGGCGCGCATTTCACCGAGGGCTACACGCTCGGCACGATCGGCTATGCGCTCGCCGCACTCGGCCGGCAGATGCCGATCGACGCGTTCTGGATGGGGATGATCGGCAGCTCGGCGCTGATCGGCATCTTCTTCGGCAGTCTCGTGTTCGGCTGGCTGTCCGACCGGATGGGCCGGCAGAAGATCTTCCTGACGAGTTTCGTGATCATCACCGCGGCCGCGTTCGCGCAGTTCTTCGTGAGCTCGCCGCTCGAACTGTGCGTGCTGCGCCTGCTGATCGGCTTCGGGATGGGCGGCGACTTCACGGTCGGCCACGCGATCCTCGCCGAATTCTCGCCGCGCAAGCATCGCGGTGCGCTGCTCGGTTCGTTCAGCGTGATCTGGACGATCGGCTATGTCGCCGCGAACGTGCTGGGCCTCGCATACAGCGACGCCGCGCCCGACGCATGGCGCTGGCTGCTCGCGTCGGCCGCGCTGCCCGCGCTGATCGTGCTGGTGCTGCGGATCGGCACGCCCGAATCGCCGCGCTGGCTGCTCGGCAAGGGCCGCGTGCAGGAGGCGCGCGCGATCGTCGCCAAGCATTTCGGGCCGCACGTGATGCTCGACGGCTCGGCCGAGCCGCATGCGCATGGCGGCTTCGCGCGGTTGTTCCGCCGCGACCTGATCCGCCGGACGATCTTCAACTGCGCGTTTTTCGTGTGTCTCGTGATTCCGTATTTCGCGATTTACACGTTCCTGCCGACGATCCTGAAGACGATCGGCCTCGCCGAAGGTTTCGGCGCGGATCTGCTGCTGAACGGCTTCCTCGTGCTGGGCGCGCTGATCGGCATCTGGCTGACGATCCGGCTGTCGCGGCGCGGCTTCCTGATCGGCTCGTTCGCGGTGACGTGCGCGTCGCTCGTCGCGCTGGCGGTGCTGCCGTCGTCGGCCGCACTCGCGATGATCGTCGCGTTCGCGATCTTCACGCTGACGATGTCGGCGTTCAGCAACCTCGTTGGCGTGTTCCCGCCCGAGTGCTTTCCGACCGAGGTGCGCGCGAGCGGCGTCGGGCTGGCGATCGCGTGCAGCCGGCTCGGTTCGGCGATCGGCACGTTCCTGCTGCCGGTCGGCATCGCGACGCTCGGCTTTCACGCGACGATGTTCGCGCTGGCCGGCGTGCTGCTGGTGGGGATGATCGTGTCGATCGCGTGGGCGCCGGAGACGAAGCACCTGACGCTGGAGGAGGCGTCGGGGCATTGACGATGGAGGCAGGCTTCGTGCTTGCCCGCGGCGTCGCGCTCAAGCGCTTTCGCATCGACACACCATCGACGCACAGCGCGTGCGCCGCGGTGATGCGGAATACGATTTGAACGAACCCGGCCGAGGCCGGGTTCTTGCATGCTTGTCGGCGGTTTTTCGTGTTCGCGGCGAGAAGGCGGGGTTGGCGAGCCCGCTCAGACCGGTAGCGACGGAAAGAAACCGCATGCCTCGCGTCGTCAACGATCGTGCCGATCTCCGTTCTCGGTAGCGATCGTTGACAGATACAGCGACCGTAAGAGACGGTTTCAAAATGGCCCCTTGGGGCTGTTAACTTTCGCGACGAGCTGTTAACCTCAGGCATCGGAACAAC